>DATNBZ010000045.1:0-20705 GCA_035607285.1 Blastocatellia bacterium
TGATGAAGGAACTCGAACAACGCGACAGCGAAGGCGAACACTGAAGGTTGTAGTATCCGTGCAAATCCGTCTGATCGGCGTCATCACTGGTCTATGGCTTCCCCGAAACACATAGACCACGGATCACACGGAATTGACGGATTTACACAGATGGTGTTCGAGCGTCGGATATGAGCCAAAACGCCGATGCGAAACGCATTGAACGGCAGCTTGTCTATCGCGCTCCCGGACGCGTCAACTTGATCGGTGAGCACACTGACTACAATGAAGGATTTGTTTTTCCCGCGGCGATCGATTTGTACACGCGAGTGACCGTCGCGCCGCGCAACGGCCGCAAGCTGCTTATTCACTCCCAAAGTTTCTCCGATGATATTGAGATTGATCTTGACGACTCTCGTGCGAACGCGCGCGGGCATTGGAGCGACTACGTTCGCGGAGTTGCCTTGATGCTCGAACGAGCGGGTCACCGTTTGAAAGGCGCCGGCCTGGATGTTAGCAGCACTGTTCCAATCGGCGCCGGCTTGAGCTCATCCGCCGCCCTCGAAGTGGCTGCCGGGTACGCGATGCTGGAAACTTCAGGTCACGATGTCGACCGGCTCGAGCTCGCGAAGCTCTGCCAGCAGGCGGAAAACGAATTCGTAGGCATGCGCTGCGGAATTATGGATCAATTTATCGCGTGCTTCGGACAAGCCGGCCACTTGTTGATGCTCGACTGCCGTTCACTCGAGTATCGATTGGCGCCGCTGCCTCCGGACGTGCGATTGGTGATTTGCAATACGATGATCAGGCACAAGCTTGCGGCAAGCGAGTACAACAACCGTCGCGCTGAATGCGAAGCAGGTGTTGAATATTTTGCGAGGTTCCGTTCAGAGGTGCGCGCGCTTCGCGACGTGACGATTGACGATCTCGAGAGCTATGGTTGTGATTTGCCGGATGCGATCCGGAAGCGTTGCCGTCACGTTATTACCGAGAACCTTCGAGTGGAAGAAGCCGCGGCGGCGCTCGAGCATGGCGATCTGCACACGTTTGGTGAGCTGATGGGCGCGTCACATCGCAGCTTGAAAGAGGACTACGAAGTGAGCTGCGCGGAGTTGGACACGATGGTCGATCTCGCGACGCAAGTGGAAGGAGTCTACGGCGCGCGAATGACCGGCGGTGGATTTGGCGGATGTACGATCAACCTTGTGAAGGCTGATAGCGTCGCTGAATTTTCGAAACAGGTTGCTCGGGGATACGAGCGAGCGACGGGTCTTGTGCCCGAGATAAATGTTTGTTCCACCGCCGACGGTGTGGCGGCGCTGTGAAGGTTCGTAGTTCGGTATTAGCGTGTTGCCAGTAAGCAGTCCTCTGCGTCCCCGGCGTCCTCCGCGGTTTTCCTGCTCAGTGGCTCGGAATCAACCGCAGAGGACGCCGAGGACGCAGAGGAGAAACGCGAATGTGCGAGCAACACACTATCACCTCACTGCAGAGCTACGAACATTGCGTTTCCACAAAAATGGAGGACTAGATGACGAAACCAGCATTGGCGCGCGTGTTTCTCGTGGGATTGCTAATCGTTCAGGTAGGCGTGGGTGCAAATCGAGGCGCGGCCACCTCACCGCTCGCGGAGCGATTGGGATTCAAGGCTACTGACAAGGTCCTGATAATCAACGTCGACGACGTCGGCAACAGCCATGCTGCGAATGCCGCGGTGATCGACTCGATGGAGAATGGGCTCGCTACTTCGTCGACGATCATTGTCCCGGGCCCGTGGTTTCCGGAGATCGCTGCTTACGCCAAAGCGCATTCGAGCTCTGACTTTGGAGTTCACCTGTGCCACACGAGTGAGTGGAAGACGCTCAAGTGGGGACCAATCGCCAACAAGAGCGATGTGCCGGGGCTAGTCGACCCGCAGGGCTATCTGTGGCCGGACATAATGAACGTCTACAAGAACTCGACGCCCGAGCAGGCTTACATCGAAGCTCGCGCGCAGATCAGGAAAGCGCTGGACGCGGGCGTTGATGTAACGCACATCGATTCGCATATGGGGACGCTTCAATACAACGAAGCTTACTTTCAGGTTTATCGACGTCTCGCGAAGGAGTTCGATCTGCCGTTGAGGATGGGCTCTCAAGAGCTGCTCGCCGCGCAAGGAGGCGCACATCAGCGAGGTCAATTGGATTCGGATGGAACCGTATACCCGGACTATTTGATTCACGGCGATCGCAACAAGGGCGAATCGGTGCGCGACTACTGGAAGCGTCAGTTGAATTCATTGAAGCCCGGCGTGACCGAGTTGTACATTCATGCTTCGGTGCCGGGCGACGAGATCAAGCACATAACTAATTCGTGGGAAGATCGCGCGACCGAGTACGAGATGTTCACTCGAGACCCCGAAGTTCGACGCATACTGGAATCACAGAATGTAAAACGAATCGGCTATCGAGCGCTTAGAGATTTGCAGAGGAAAGCGCACGGCAGGTAATCCAAACGCTGCGAGGATAAAGCATATGTCACGCAATAGAGTTCTGAGAATCAGCGCCGGTCTGATCTGCTTCGTTCTAGCTGCCGGTCAGCGACCCCAGCACGCGCAACAGGCGTTCGACGTCAAAGCCAACTACTCCAAGTCCGAACACATGATACCAATGCGCGACGGAGTGAAGCTGTTTACCGCGGTGTATGCGCCAAAGGACAATTCGCAAAAGTATCCGATCTTACTGAACCGCACTCCTTATAGCTGCTCGCCGTACGGACCCAATGCTTACAGGGACAGCGTCGGGCCTTCGCCGCTGTTCGCGAAAGAAGGCTACATCGTCGTCTATCAGGACGTGCGCGGCGCATGGATGTCCGAAGGTACGTACGTGAACATGCGCCCGCAGAACGATCATAAGAGCAAACCGTCGGACGTCGATGAGAGCAGCGACACCTACGACACGATCGACTGGTTGGTGAAGAATATTCCCAACAACAACGGACGAGTCGGGATGTGGGGAATCTCTTATCCCGGATTTTACACGGCGGTCGGGACGATCGATGCGCATCCCGCCTTGAAGGCCGCCTCGCCGCAAGCGCCGATCTCCGACTGGTTCATCGGAGACGACTTCCATCACAACGGCACATTGTTTCTGCCGCACGCGTTCAACTTCTTCTCGGGGTTCGGAAAGGCCCGACCGAAACCCACCGCGATCGGAGACGGTTCACGATTCAATCACGGCACGCCCGACGGCTATAAGTTCTTTCTCGAGATGGGCCCGCTCGCGAACGCCGACAAGAAGTATTTCCACGGGAACATCGCTTACTGGAGCGAGATGATGGAGCACCCGAATTACGACGCGTGGTGGCAGGCTCGCGACACTCGCCCGCATCTTCGGAACATCAAACCCGCGGTGATGACGGTCGGCGGATGGTTCGATGCCGAAGACCTTTTCGGGGCGATCAACACCTACAAGTCAGTAGAAAAGCAGAGCCCGGGCGCTTACAACATTCTGGTGATGGGCCCGTGGTTTCACGGCGGCTGGTCTCGCGGCGACGGCGAAGGACTGGGCGACGTCCGCTTCGGTTCAAAGACTTCGGTCTTCTATCGCGAGAACATCGAACTGCCGTTCTTCAATTACTATCTCAAAGATAAAGGCGAGCTGAAATTGCCCGAGGCTTACGTGTTCGAAACCGGTTCGAACAAATGGAAGACCTACGATACCTGGCCGCCGGCGAACGCTCGCGCGCAGGCGCTCTATATCCGCGCGAATGGCGAGCTGTCGCTTTCGCAACCGGCGGGAGTGGACAACTCATTCGACGAATACATAAGCGATCCGGCCAGGCCCGTGCCTTTTATCAACAGCATCAACATCGGGATGACTCGCGAATACATGGTCGATGATCAGCGTTTTGCGTCGAGGCGTCCTGATGTGCTGACCTATCAGACCGATGTCCTGGCCGATGCGGTCACCGTCGTCGGGCCGTTGACCGCGAGCTTGTTCGTTTCGACTTCCGGAACTGATTCTGATTTTGTAGTGAAGCTCATAGACGTTTATCCTGACGACGCGCCCGATAATCAGCCGAATCCTACGGGGATGAAGATGGCCGGCTACGAAATGCTTGTTCGAGGTGAGCCGATGCGCGCGAGGTTCAGGAAGAGTTTTGAAAAGCCCGAAGCGATGCCCCCAAACAAGATCGAGAAGATCGAGTACGTGATGCCCGATGTGAATCACACCTTCATGAAGGGACATCGGATCATGGTTCAGATACAGAGTAGCTGGTTCCCGCTGGTGGATCGAAATCCGCAGAAGTTTGTCGACATATATAAGGCTACGGAGGCCGACTTCCAGAAAGCGATTGAACGCGTGTATCACTCTTCGCGTGTGATCCTGAATGTGGTGAAGTAGCGGAATGGTCATTCGCAAGCTTCATCGCATCGCAGGCATCGTTATGCTGCTGCCGCTGATTGGATGGGCGGTCACAGGAGCGTTCTTCTTTCTGAAGCCTGGCTATTCGGGCGCATACGAGGCATTGCCGGTGAAGAGTTATCCGTTCGAAAGCGAAATCAAGGTAACGCCCGATCCCGCGTGGCTGGAAGTGCGCCTGGTAAGAACCATTCTTGGTGAGCATCTTCTGGCCCGAACTTCCCGAGGTTGGCTTACTTACGATCCGCGTACGGTGCAACTCAGGAATGATCCCTCGACTGATGAGATCCGCGCGTTGGTGAATGACGCAATTTCCATGAACCCGGCTCGCTATGGCACGATCGTGAGCATTGACGGCAGTACCCTTATGACCGACACGGGGATTCGGATCGACCTGGATTGGAATCGCCTGGCACTCAGCCAACGCGGCGCGGATACGGACCGCATAGACGCTTTGTACAGAATTCACTATCTTCAGTGGACAGGCGTGAAGCCGGTTGATCAGGTCCTTGGAGCGCTCGGTCTCATGCTTGTGCTTGCATTGAGCCTACTCGGAGCGCGACTGTTCTTCACGAGAGGATGAAGCTGATTGCAAAATCAAAGACACCTCGAATTTAGCGTTGAGCTTTTGAAGAATTTTGCCAGATCGACTCTCGGACTTATTGATTGAACCGCGGCAGCGTTATAGGATTGGAGTGTTTGGCTGGCGGCTATTCATCCCAATCAGCCCTTGGGAGCATCCATTTGAGCACCAGCAAAAGGAAGTAGGCCATGCGCGCAGAAGTGTCTTGTCTTTTTCGTCTTGAAGAACACTATGATGTTGTTAGAGATGAAGTGCGGATTGGTAGTGACATTCATCTGCAGGAAATCATCTCAAACAACTGGCGAAAGGATTTGCTAACAAACGAGTCGGCGACAGAGTGTGAGGATTGGCGCTGGTTGGTCAAAGCTCGGCAAAGACTTGATTGGGGTGTTTACACGCACCGTCTCTACATCTCGTTAGATGGCGTGACAGGCTCCGACGACCCGCGAATTGCGGAAGCCAAACAACTCATAATGCGATTGATTGTTTTGTCCAGAGTAGTTCACCCGACTCCCATCGCTTTGTGGGGGACCTGGATAACAACTATTGTCGAGGACTCTGGAGAGTCCCGTCACCTTCCGCAAATCGGTGTGGGCTTTTACGCCAGGGCCTACGTATCACCGAATTCAGTTTCTGAAAAGACACTCACGCGGGCTGATGCGGCACGTATTGCTGAGTTGTGGGAACCGTTTCAGCGCATCTTCAACCAGGAAGAAAAGTATCGCAGAATCATTCGCGCCTTGAAGTTCTTTGATGGCGGGTATCATATCTCGCTTGCAGAGTTCCGGCACGTAGTTTTTCATTCCGCCTTGTCCGCTTTGATATGCACCGGTCGTGAATCAATCAAGGCACAGATCACTCAACGCTTGCCAAAACTGGTGCCGGGGTTAACGGATAGACAGGCACGAACGATTTACAATCTAAATGAAGACATCAAGTACGCCGCGACACCATTACAGCTAAGGACTATCGAGACCGAGGATTTGGCTCGACAAGGCCAAGTTAGGCCAGACGATTGTGAGTTAGTTCCCGACAACCAAGAAAGGATCGAGGCTGTTACTTGGCTCGAGGGATCGTTGCGCGTGATTCTCGAACGAGCGATTGCCGATCCGTCGTTTGCCGATCTGCTCGCGGATGGAGGAGAGTTCGCTCGCCAATATCCCGTAGAAATAAAGAAAAGTTCAATAGGTGACTTCATCATTCGAGATCAGGGTGTACGCGGCGGGCGCCCAACCATTGACGGGACGGGAATCACCGTTAATCGAATCGCAACTTGGTACAATCTAGGGCTAAGACCCGAAGAGATCGCAGGCCGGATAGGACACTTGTCCCTCGCTCAAGTTTACGCGGCGCTTGCCCATTACCACGCCAACCGCGATGAGATAGACGCCGAGATTGCAGCCGAAGAGGTTGAAGCGGATAGGTTAGAACAAGAGCATTACTTGTCTCTCCAGAGCCGTTAGTGACAATTCGCTTATATCTCGATGACGACTCTTTGGACAAGGCCCTGGTTAAAGCCTTGCGCGACAACACAATTGATGTTGTCACTACGAGGGAGGCGCGCATGGCAGGTCGCGACGACGAAGAGCACTTAGCCTACGCCGCAGAACAAGGTCGCGTCTTGTGTAGCTTCAATACGCGAGACTTCTGCCGAATTCATCGCGATTGGATGGATCAGAATAGATCACACGCCGGAATAATACTCGCGCAGCAACGGCGATACTCACCGGGTGAGCAGATGCGCCGCATCCTGAGAATAGTCCGTTCATTGTCGGCGGACGATATGAAGGACCGCGTTGAGTTCCTAACCTCATGGGGATAGTTCATCCTTGATCAAACCAAAAACATGCTCCTTTGGCTCGTGGAAGTCGCCGATCACCTCTGACCTGATCGTCGCGGGTACGATCGGGCTGAACGAGATCGCACTCGACGGTGACGACGTCTATTGGATAGAGGGCCGTCCTTCCGAAGGCGGCCGCAGCGTCATCGTGCGCCGAACGCCCGACGGGAATATCGACGACGTCACGCCGCCGGGATTCAATGCCCGGACAACGGTGCACGAGTACGGTGGTGGAGCTTACATCGTTGATAATGGCGTGGTCTATTTTTCCAACTTTAAGGATCAGCAACTCTACCGGCAATCGCAGGGGCAGGTTCCTGAGCCGATAACTTCGGGTGAGAAGCTGCGTTACGCCGACGGTGTGATCGATCGGCGCCGCAATTTGATGTTCTGCGTTCGTGAAGACCACACGCTGAGCGATCAAGACGCTGCTAACACGTTGGTGAAGGTCGATCTGGCGGGTGACTCGGGCGGCGAAGTGATCGCTTCGGGCAATGATTTTTATTCATCGCCGCGATTGAGCCCCGACGGAACCCGGCTCGCGTGGCTCACGTGGAATCATCCCAATATGCCGTGGGATGGATGCGAGCTTTGGATTGGGGAACTGGATGACGCTGGTCGGATCATGAAGTCCGAACTGGTCGCGGGTGGACAGACTGAATCGATATTCCAACCTCAATGGTCACCCGGCGGCGTCCTTTACTTCGTCTCGGATCGAAGTGGGTGGTGGAATCTTTATCGGATCGGTGAAAAGGGCGTAGAGCCGTTGTTCGAACAGCCTGCCGAGTTCGGGGCGCCGCAGTGGGTCTTCCGAATGTCGACCTACGCGTTCGAGTCGGAGGACCGAATCATCTGCGCGTATTGTGAAGACGGCGTCTGGCAGTTGGCGAGCATCGATACCGAAATACGCAGACTCGATTCGATCAATGTTCCTTATACCGAAATCAACAGCGTGCAAGCATCTTCGGGTCGCGCGCTTTTCTGTGGAGCGTCGCCGTCGGCAACCGTGTCGATCATCTCTCTGGATCTCGCAACGCGCGAACTAGACGTGCTTCGCCAGTCGAGCAGCATAGAAGTTGACAGCGGCTATCTGTCGGTCCCTCGAGCCGTCGAGTTTCCGACTGAAAACTCTCTAAGCGCGCACGCGTTTTTCTATCCACCGGCGAACGCGGATTTTCAAGCGCCCGAAAACGAACGTCCGCCATTGATAGTGATCAGTCACGGCGGGCCGACTCACTCGGGGAATACCGCTCTCAAACTCACGATTCAGTATTGGACCAGCCGTGGCTTCGGCGTGCTGGATGTGAACTACGGCGGAAGCACCGGCTACGGCACCGATTACCGGCGACGGCTGAACGGGCAGTGGGGAGTGGTCGACGTGGATGATTGCGTTAACGGCGCGCGTTATCTGGTCGAGCGTGGCGAAGCCGACGGCAACCGGCTGATCATTCGCGGCGGCAGCGCGGGCGGCTACACTACACTGGCGGCGCTGACGTTTCGCGACGTCTTCAAAGCGGGTGCGAGCTACTACGGCATAAGCGACATCGAGCTGCTCGAACAGGACTGTCATAAATTCGAATCGCGCTACAACGACAGCCTCGTCGGACCTTATCCTGAACGCAAAGACGTGTACTGGCAGCGCTCACCGATTCATTTCACGGAGCGCCTGTCGTGTCCGATGATCCTGTTCCAGGGGCTCGAAGACAAGGTCGTGCCTCCCAACCAGGCGGAGATGATGTACGAAGCGGCGCTCAAGAAAGGACTGCCGGTCGCGTACGTTGCGTTCGAAGGCGAGCAGCATGGTTTCCGCAAGGCGGAGAACATCAAGCGCTCGCTGGACGGCGAATTGTATTTTTATTCGCGAGTGTTTGGGTTTGAACTGGCGGAGCCGGTCGAGCCGGTCAAGATCGAAAACCTTCCTTAAACGTAGCACCTCTTAAACGTTAATCCAGCCTTCGCGTGCTTTGCCGTCCTTTGCGTCTTTGCGCTGAGTATTGGGTATTGAATAGATAAAAAACAATACTCAGCGCAAAGACGCAAAGGACCGCAAAGCACGCGGAAGTTATTCAGCGACGTAGAACCCGAACACTACCAAGTTTGCGCCTTGTGGCGGCATCGGCGAGAATATCTCATCTATGAAAACCTTCAAGCGCATTGAAACAAAAGTCATTCACGCCGGAGAACCCGAGCCGCGCATCATGGGAGCGGTGAGTCTTCCGATCTTTCAAACCGCGATGTATGAATACGCCGGCGAAGAAAGCTATCACGACATTCGTTACATTCGACTCAACAATTCACCAAATCATCTTGCGCTTCATCGGAAGCTCGCGGCGCTCGAGAATGCCGAAGCGGCGCTGGTCGCCGCCAGCGGAATGGCGGCCATTAGCACGACTCTGTTGACGGTTTTGTCGGCCGGCGATCACTTGCTTGCGCAGGACTGTCTGTATGGCGGAACACACGATTTTCTGACAAAGGACTTCGCGGGCTTCGGGATTGAATTCGATTTCATCGACGGGGACAAACCGGAAACATGGAAGGCGAAGCTCCGGCCAAACACAAAAGCCCTCTACGTTGAGGCGATGTCCAATCCGACGCTTCAGGTAACGGATTTGAAGTCGGCGTCCGCGTTCGCAAAAGAGCACGGCCTGGTCTCGATGATCGACAACACGTTCGCGAGTCCCATCAACTTCAGGCCCGCCGAGTGGGGCTTTGATGTTTCGCTTCACAGTTGCACCAAGTATTTGAACGGGCACTCGGACATCGTCGGCGGCGCGTGTATCGGACGCGCCGATCTGATTGAGAAGATCACCCACAAGCTCAATCACCTTGGCGGCTCGATGGACCCTCACGCGGCGTTTCTTCTTCATCGCGGGATGAAGACTCTTGTGCTGAGAGTGCGGCATCAAAATGAGAGCGCGTTAAAGATCGCGCAGTTTCTGGCAGGTCACCCCGCGATCGATCATGTGAACTACCCCGGACTCGAGAGCTCGGCGCAGCACGTGCGCGCGCGCGAATTGTTCGATGGGTTTAGCGGCATGCTGAGCTTCGAGATAAAAGGCGGGGTTGAGGCCGCTGAAAAGTTCATGCACAAAGCAAAGCTGCCGATCATCGCCCCGAGTCTTGGCGGAGTTGAGACTTTGCTTACTCGGCCTGCGACGACTTCACACTCAGGGATGGCGCCCGAAGACCGCCGGCGGTTGGGCATCACCGATAGTCTGATCCGTGCTTCAATCGGAATCGAAGCCACCGAAGAGATCATCGACGACTTCGAACAAGCGTTGACATAGACTTGTACGGGCGGCCCTCCGTGGCCGCCCCTCCCTGGTTACCAACGCCTTCAACATCCGGCGAGGGGCGGCCACGGAGGGCCGCCCCTACATGTGCACTATCAAAACGATGACATGTGCACTATCAAAACGATGACATGTGCTCTATCAAAACTATGACTCCTCAAATGACCAACAAGGTCTGCCTCGTCACTGGAGCCAACGCAGGCATAGGTAAAGAAACCGCAGTCGGCCTCGCGAAACTCGGCGCGACGGTCGTGATGCTCTGTCGTGATCGAGACCGCGGCGAAACTGCCCAGCGCGAGATCAGGCACAGAAGCCGCAATGACAGGATCGAGTTGATGACTTGCGATCTTGGTTCGCAGAAATCGATCGAACAATTCGCTAATGAGTTCAAGCAGCAACACGATCGCCTCGATGTCCTTGTCAACAATGCAGGAGTTCTGATGCGGGAGCGCTCGCTCGATGAAGAGGGCGTCGAGATCACTTTCGCGATCAATCACCTGGGGTACTTCCGGCTCACCAACGTGCTCGTCGACGTGTTGAAGCGAAGCGCAACAGCTCGGATAGTCAACGTCGCCTCGACGGCTCACAAGTATGGCAAGATCGACATCGGCGGGTGGGTGATAGGAAGAGACTACAGCGCGTTCAGCGCCTACGCGAATTCAAAGCTGGCGAACGTGTTGTTCACTTATGAACTCGCTCGACGGCTTGAAGGTACGGGCGTAACCGCGAACTGTTTGCATCCCGGAGCGGTCGGAACTAATCTGTTCCGCGGGCTGCCGAAACTTCTGCAGGCGTTGATAGCTCTGGTAACGATGGGCCCGGAGCGCGGAGCACGCACATCGATCTATCTAGCCAGTTCGCCCGAGGTCGAGGGCGTGAGCGGAAAGTATTTCGCGAGACGTAAGCAGGAAAGGTCATCGGATGCGTCATACGATCGAGAAGCCGCGCGAAAGTTGTGGGAAGTGAGTGAGGAGCTTACGGCTTGATAGTGTGAGGGCATCAGCGATCATGTCTTTGACCTACAGCTTGGGCCATAATCGGGACGAAGCAATTATGGTGATTGCTGCCGTTCCCGGTGAGCGCTGGGAGATTGAGTTCCTTGACGACGGAACGTTAGAAGTAGAGCGGTTCGTCAGCAATGGGCAGGTGTGCGGGGAGGAAGCACTCGGCGAACTATTCGCCAGGTATTCAGAAACAGAGAGTAACGATCTCGAGGCGTCTCAACTCGCCGAGGTCGTTGCATTCGGCGAATAGCTTGTTAAGGAATTCCAGCCGGACCGAAATTGCGATCACCATCCTATCTTGTGGAGGCGTACAAATGAGAAGGAAGTCGTTACTCGTCACAATCTTTTTGCTTATTACGGTCATTTCTGCTGCCGCGCAAAAGCGCGCATTCACAATCGAAGACCTCTATCGGATCAAGTCGATCTCGGACGTGCACGTGTCGCCCGATGGGCGTTCGATCATCTACGTCTTGACGACTTCGGACTTCCCGCGCGCAAAGCGCAACAGCCACGTCTGGATGATGAATGCCGACGGCCAGAACGTAAGGCAGCTTACGACCGGCGATAAGAGTGAATTCTCGGCGGCATTTTCGCCCGACGGCAAATGGATTTCGTACATCAGCGCGAACGATGGGGGCCCTCAGCTCTACCTGATGCCGGCGGCCGGCGGAGAAGCAAAGAAGTTGACCAGCATCTCGACCGGCGTGTCCGATCCGTTGTGGTCACCGGACGGCAAATGGATAGCGTTCTCCTCGGACGTCTATCCCGAATGCGGCGATGACGCCTGCAATAAGAAGATCGCCGAAACGTGGTCGAAGGGCCCGCTGAAGGCGCACACCGCCGATGCGCTTCTCTATCGTCATTGGACCGAATGGAAGGACGGAACCCGGACGCACGTCTTCCTGGCTGATGCCGCAACCGGCAAAGCTCGTGACCTGACGCCTGGCGATTTTGATTCGCCGCCGTTTCAACTCGGCGGACCGCTACAGTATGACTTCTCACCTGACGGGAAGGAGTTTGTGTTCGTCTCGAACCGCGACAAGGTGCCTGCTACTTCGACTAACAATGATCTGTGGTTGATTTCGCTGTCGGAGGCTGGAGCTCAAGCTAGAAACATCACCGCCTCGAATCCGGCCTTTGACGGAAGCCCGAAGTATTCGCCCGACGGCAAATACATCGGCTATCGAATGCAGAAGCAACCGGCTTATGAATCGGATCTTTTTCGGCTGGCGATCTACGACCGCGCTACGGGAACGTCAACCGTGCTGACCGAATCGTTTCGCAATTGGGTGGATGACTTTCAATGGGCGGACGACTCGAAAGCAATGTACTTTTCGGCGCCGGTCGAAGGACAGAATCCAATCAATCGAGTCGAGCTCGCGTCGAAGTCCATTACACAAATCGCCGCCGACAAGACAATCTTCGAGTGGGAGGTGGCGTCGGGCGGCAAGCGGCTGCTCTACACTCGCACTTCGATCGCCGAGCCCGTCGAGATGTTCAGCGCAGAGATAAGCGGCGGCAAAGCCGGTTCTGCGACCAGGCTTACTCACGTCAACGACGCAGTGGCGAGCGAGGTCGACATCCGGCCCGCCGAAACGATGTGGGTCGAGGGCGCGCGAGGAACCAAGACCCAGGTGTTCATCGTCAAGCCGCACGATTTCGATCCGAACAAGAAGTATCCCGTGATACTCAACGTCCACGGAGGCCCGCAGTCGCAGTGGTCCGATGCGTTGCGAGGGGACTGGCAGATCTATCCGGGAGCCGGTTACGTCGTTGCGTTCTCGAACCCGCATGGTTCTACCGGCCGTGGTCAGGATTACACCGCTGAGATATCCGGCGACTGGGCGGGCGCGGTCTTTGAAGACTTGATGAAGGTCACCGATGCGCTCGAGAAGCTGCCCTATGTCGATCGCAACAAAATGGGAGCGATGGGGTGGTCGTACGGCGGCTACATGATGAATTGGTTCGAGGGCCACACCGATCGTTTCAAGGCGATCGCAACCATGATGGGGATCTTCGACAACCGGTCCTTCTACGGCGAGACTGAAGAGCTCTGGTTTCCTGAATGGGATTTGAAGGGCCAGCCGTGGAATTCACCGCTCTACGAGAAGTGGTCGCCCGGAAATTCGGTGAAGAACTTCAAAACGCCCGCGCTGGTGATCAGCGGCGAACGCGACTATCGCATACCTTATACGCAATCGCTTCAGTTTTTCACCGCGCTTCAAAAGATGAATGTGCCTTCCAAGCTGGTCATTTTTTCAAATGCGGGTCACTGGCCGAGTTGGTACGAGATGGGCTTGTACTACACGGCTCACCTCGAGTGGTTTCACAAGTACCTTGGCGGCGGCGCGCCACCCTGGACGACCGAACAGTTCTTGAGAAACGCCGTGTTCGATCGCGAGAGTGGCAAGCGCCTCAGCGGCGATCCGGCGGAAGCTACCAGGAATAGATGAGCAACGTAAAGCTTGATCCGTTCGCAAACCAGAAGTACTTGAGTCTCGAAAGCTATCGCAAGACGGGCGCAGCCGTGGCGACGCCGGTGTGGTTCGCCCAGGACGGTGATGAGCTTTACATTTACTCGCTCGCGGAAGCGGGGAAGGTGAAACGCATACGAAACAACCCGAGAGTACGAATTATGCCCTGTGATATTCGAGGCGGTCCGAAAGGCGAGTGGGTCGAGGCCACCGCCAGGATCATCGACGGGGCGGAGGAAGACAAGGCGCAACGATTGCTCGATAAGAAATACGGGCTGATGAAAAGAATTGGAAACATCTACAGCCGGATCATGAAGCGGCCGCGCGCGGCGATCGCGATTCGGGTAGATTAGCTTGCGCGAGAGAGAGACAATTCAAACAGGGATGGACAGGATAGACAGGATTCTTTTCAATCCTGTTCATCCTGTCGATCCCGTTTCAAGGGTTGTAGTGAAACTCGGCTCGATTAGCTTGCGAGAGAGGGACAACTCAAACAGGGATGGACAGGATAGATTAGCTTGCGCGAGAGAGGGACAATTCAAACAGGGATAGACAGGATTCTTTTCAATCCTGTTCATCCTGTTTCAGGGTTGTAGTGAAACTCGGTTCGATTAGCTTGCGAGTGAGAGACAACTCAAACAGGGATGGACAGGATTAACCGGGTTCCTCGCCATCCTGTTAATCCTGTCCATCCTGTTTCAAGGGTTGTTTTTCAAGGTTTGTAGTGAAACTCGCGAAATCCTGTTGAGTCGAAAAGGAAATCTGCTTATACTGACGCCATCCCGATCGGGTCTGCTTCAATGATTTCTGGAAAGCAACATCTCTCCAGCATCCCAATTGTCTTCTCAGCGCTGAAGGAGTGTTTCGTATGTCGGGCTTATGCGACCGCTGCAACGAGCGTACGAGTCAGATAGTTAACATTACACAGCTCCCGGAGGTGGCGGCTGTCGCGCATCTTGGTTATCGCCAGGTGTGTGCCCTTTGTTACGACGATTTGGTAGCGGAAGCCACTGACGCCCGGGACTCCGAGGAGCGCGACGAAGACCGCCGCGCGGAGCCTCGCGTGAAGGTGTCGATGAAGGCGCGCGTCGAAGGCAATACATCGCATCTGGCCGCTTTCGCCGATGAGATGAGCATAGAAGAAATAAGCCCGTCCGGTTTGAGGCTCCACACCGCTCACGAGCTCGAGCCGGGCACCTTGCTAAAGGTAACGCTTCCTTCTCATGACTTCGAGACGACCGCAATCGTCGAGTCAGTATGGCGCGACGGCGGCCAACGCATGGTAGGCTTGAAGCTGGTTGAACCCAACGAAGCGTGGGAGCGGCTCTGGCGACAACACGCGACGGAGTAGCCAGAGGACAGAGGTCAGAAGTCAGAGGTCAGAAGTCAGAGGTCAGAGGTCAGAAGTCAGAGGTCAGAGGTCAGAGGTCAGAAGTCTGAGGTCAGAGGTCAAGTCAGGGGTCAGCGATTCTGAACCAGTCGACAGCATACCTCCAGTGCATCGAAGCCAATTGCGAAAAGCGTTACGCCATTAACGAGCGTATTTACACCTGCCCGGATTGCGGCGGATTGCTCGACGTCGCTTACGATTTCAATCTCGACTCTGCTCCCGACGAACTCAAAGGCATCTTCAATCAGCGCCGCGCCGAACAGGATGATCTTGAGCGCAGCGGCGTCTGGCGATTCCGTGAACTTCTGCCTTTCTACGATGATCTGTCGCGAATCGTCACGCTTGCCGAGGGCAACACGCCGATTTATGAAGCGCCGCGCTCAACCCGGTACGCGGGTCTCGATCAGCTTAGACTCAAGCATCAGGGCATGAATCCTACCGGGTCATTCAAAGACAACGGAATGACTACGGGTGTGACGCAAGCCTCACTGCTCGGCGCGACTGCCGTTGCTTGCGCATCGACGGGCAACACTTCGGCGTCGATGGCGGCTTACGCGGCGCGAGCCGGAATGCGCGCGTTCGTTTTCATACCCGCCGGCGAAGTCGCGTATGGAAAGCTCTCCCAATCTCTTGAATACGGAGCTACGGTCGTCGAGATTGAGGGGAACTTCGACGATGCGATGAGGCTGGTGCGCGAGCTCGCCGATGAGACTGATCTCTATCTTTTGAACTCGATAAATCCGTTTCGACTCGAGGGACAGAAAACGATTGTCGTCGAGATGATGGAGCAGCGCTCGTGGCGCACGCCGGATTGGATCGTGTTGCCCGCGGGTAATCTCGGCAACATGTCCGCTTTTGGAAAAGCGCTTCACGAGATGGTTGCGATAGGTTTGATCGATCGGGTGCCGCGTCTTGCGGTGATTCAGGCCGAGGGCGCCGCTCCGTTCTACGAGCTATGGGCGGCAAACGACGAAACTGAGCTTCGTGCTGTCGAGCATCCGATGACGCTTGCTACAGCGATTCGCATCGGCAATCCGGTTTCGTGGAAGAAGGCTCGCCGAGCGCTCGAGTGGACCAACGGAGTCGTCGAGCGAGTAAGCGAACAGGAGATCGCCGATGCCAAAGCGATCATCGGGCGCGACGGAATAGGCTGCGAGCCGGCCTCAGCTACTACGCTTGCGGGCATCAAGCGGCTGACCGCTTCAGGAGTGATCGATGCCTCAGATGATGTGGTGGCTGTTTTGACAGGGAACTTATTGAAGGACCCGACCTACACGATCGACTATCACACAGGCAAGCTCGGGTTGAATGAGGATGGTGCGCGCCGCGAGATAGCCGGCACCTTTGCCAATCGCCCGATTCGCGTGGCTGCTGATAAGGAACAAATTAAACGCATGATAGCAATTGAATGAGCAAGGGCGAATGAGCAAGACGAGGCGCAAATCTTACCGGACCTTTATAGCGTAATATGGCCCGCGGGCTAATGCGGAAAGGTCTCCTTTGAATATCAACGAGATCAAGCCTTGCCGTTCCGCCTGTCCCCCTGACGTTTCATATCTCGTTTTAGCTTTCAGGCGCCGGACCCTCCGGTCTTTGCCTTCGCATCCGAAGATTTCGGTTCTCCTCTCCACACCCGCAGAGGGGCTAGCATCGACACATGCTTACGGTACTCCAGGTATCGATCGCCAAACATGTGAATCAAGTCACGCTCCTCGAGTTGAATTGCCACAAGGATGTAAGCCGTGGTCATAACCGCGAAAAACAAGTGCGCCATAGACATGCGCGGCGTGGCCCAAAACGCGATGATGAAGCCCAGCATGATCGGGTGCCGGACACCCTTATAGAAAGCAGGCGTCCTGAACGAAGGCGGAGGGAGTTCTTTCCGCTTCAGGTAGTGATAGACCTGTGTCAACCCGAATAGCTCGAAGTGATTTACCATGAAGGTTGAAAGCAAGACAGTCAGCCAGCCTATCCAGAAGAGCCCCTGCAACAAGAGCCGGACCGTGGTGTTCTCAACATTCCAAGCGACGCGCTCGATACCTAACGGCCGCCACTGCCAGAACAAAAGCAGCAACAACAAGCTGGCCATCAAAACATAAGTGCTTCGTTCAAGCAACGGCGCGACGATCCTGGTCCATTTGCGCTTAAACCACGGACGTGCCATTACGCTGTGCTGAATCGCGAACAGGCCGAGCAGCAATGCGTCAATAAGAAGCCTCTGCGCAAGAGGCTCGCCTGCTCCCGCCGAAGAGAGATCAATCGACCTCTGGACGATCAACGCCTTGCCCGCGCCATATAAGTTTCCACCTCCGACAAAGGCGATTGCGTAGAGAAACGTCACAAAGAAAATCAGGTAACAGATCACACCGTAGACAAACCCGAGAATTCGAGTGAACATTTTTCGGCCTCCTTTAAAGATACCGGTTGGTGTCGAATGCTTCCAAAATGCAGTTATGAATTGTCTGAGTAAATACGCGCTTTTGGTGACCGAGTCAAGCCGGGGTGGTGTCCTGATAGGACACTACCCAAGCCCGGCATCGTTTGGGTAGCGGTGTATGACCCATAGACCAGAGTTTGGAAGGTGCGGGCCACGATCTAACATACGGCCACACACGTTGGATCGGATCTCGGGATGTTACCGCTTTGAATTCATGCAATGCCGGCAATGTCTTGCCGACGGCTGACGTCGAATTTGAATCGTCACGATTACTGAGTAATCAATCGTTGCAAGGACTCTGAAAACACACCGCCGTCTTCGACCGTCAGCTTCAACTTCTTCAATTCGTGTTCGATCAGCCGCCGGTTGTCGCTGACCAGTGAATCGGAAACGCCCAGCAGTTCCGCGATTTCGAGCTGCGAAGGTCCACGCGGATTGTAATAACAATGCCATAACGTCGACAACAGGCGCGTATATCGCCGCTCGTTGTTATTCACCGCGTGGCGAAGTTTCGACAAGAACTCATCAGCCATCTCCGCGAGCCGGTCATCCTTCTCGCCGCGCAGCAAGAGTTCTTCGGGCGTGTCTCTGGTGTCGCGAGCTTCCCTTCGCAGCCCGCTGCCGTTGTCATTCGCACTCGCACCCGCGCTCATCTCTTCATCGAGCGATGATACGTTGTAGTCCTGAAGCGGAATCTTCGAGAGCACCAGTTGCCTGATGGTCTTTACGTCCGCGGGTGAATCGATCACCGCAAGCACACGCACAATGAGTTTTTCCATCTCTGGATTCGACAGGATCAATTGCGACGTGCCCGAGCGCCCGACGAGTCGTGTATCTCGCTTCATCATAGGCACGGATTTGATCAGTTCAGTGAAGTGCCCCGAGTCGCGAAGCCGTTTCGAGCGCGGCCACTCGCGAAGCCCAAAAACCTGATTGACCATTCGCCGCCGGCGCGGCTTATCGCCGTTGCCGTTGGTGTGCACGGCTGCGTGCTCATCGTCCGGAGCGTCTTCCAGTTCGTCGACATCTTCGTCAGTTTCCAAATAGGCCGTCTCGAGCGCCGCGTCCTGGACAGGCTGTTTCGCTTTTTTGGGTGGTCGCCCGCGGCGCGGCGGCGCCGATTCATCGCCTGATTCTGCGCCGAAGCGTTTGAAGCGCTTGCTGGTCTTGAGCAGCGCGCTGACACGCCGCGCCATTCGGAAGGATTCGGGATAACGCTTTCTCAATCGCGCGCCGACAAGGTTGGGCAGTTCTATTCGTGCGAGTTCGTTCTCGATCTCGATGCTCTTGTAGCGGTTCTTCGCATAATGATCGAATCGTTGTTTTTGAAATAGCTCGAGGAATAATTCCTGTGTGAGGTCCGCATTGATCTCAGTCTGCGACGTCACCGCCGCGCCGTCAGTTGCAAAGTGAAGCGGACGAACGGCCGGGTGTCGCGAGACCAGTTGGTATAGCCCGTTCCACAGTCCTTCAACGTCCTCGTCGGCGATAACCGCGGCCCAATCGATCTCCCTCATCAATCGCTTCTCCCACTAGCGCGAGTCGTTCCATCGCGCTCAGTCTATGAATTCATCACGGCGCTTTGCGATCTGTCGTCGCATTTTCTTAGTAACTACAGGCGGCAAGGCTTCGGTCGGAACAACGCGTCGGGCGAATCGCGCTCAACTAATCCCCATCGAGTTGGGAGGCGGGAAGCGAACTGAGATGCGTTGGCGCCGCGCGCGTGCCTCGATACCACGCAGAGAGCCGAGGCAGTTCCTCTTAAGCACCAGGTATATGTCAAGTATCAAGGGGCGGGGTGCGACAAAAAGCAGTAAGCTTCGATCAAGGTCGAGAGGCCCTCTCCGCTTCTTCGCCATTCTTATACCATCGCTCCAGGCAAAAAGGGAATACTATTTCACGAGTGTGGCATTTGTCGGCACTTTGCCTCCCAGATCCTCTGCCCTCGGAATTAGCGGCTCGTTGTTCATTTCATCAGCATGAGAAAGGTGAGAAAGCTCCGCCCGGATTGCTAAGGCCAGGCGGCGCGCTGGTCTTAACAAGCCGAGGTTACGATGGTCGAGTCGCTCTTTTGGATTTCAATCGCAGCAATTCTCTATACGTATGCGGGCTATCCGGCTCTCGTGTGGCTTCTGTCGCGTCTGCGAGCGCGCGAAGTAGTTAAGGCCACAGTCGAGCCGCGCGTCTCAATCGTGATCGCCTGCCACAACGAACAAGATAAGATCGAACGCCGAATAAGAAACCTGCTCGAATGCGGCTATCCCAATGAGTTGATGGAAATCGTAGTCGTCTCGGACGGGTCGACTGACTTCACCGCTGAAGTGGCTCGACGGTATGCGAGCAATCGAGTAAACCTGCAGGCGTATGAAGGCCAGAGGGGCAAAGCGATCGCTCTGAACGTGGGAGTCGAAGCAGCAGGCGGCGAGATCATTATATTCGCGGACGCCCGTCAATCATTTGAGCCCGAAGCGATCAGCGAATTGGTAGCCAACTTCGCAGATCCACGCGTCGGCGCAGTGTCGGGTGAATTGCTTATCGACGGCGGCGGAAGTGCTTCGATTGGCGAAGGTGTTGGCCTGTACTGGAAATACGAGAAATGGATTCGCAAGAGTGAAAGCCGCGCCGGCTCCGCGATTGGCGCGACCGGAGCAATCTACGCGATACGGCGCGCGCTTTGGCGGCCGTTGCCCGAAAACACTATTCTCGACGACGTGTACACGCCGATGGCAATCGCGCTTGCGGGACATCGAGTCGTGTTTGAGGAGAAGGCGCGAGCGCACGACGTTACCGCCGACTCGGCGCGCCGTGAATTCGCTCGAAAAGTTCGAACGCTTACCGGCAACTATCAGCTCTGCCAGTTGATGCCGCGGCTGCTGGTGCCCAACAATCTGCTGCTCTTTCAGTTCTATTCACATAAGCTCATGCGGCTTGTGTCGCCAATCTTCTTCCTTCTTCTTTTCGCCGCCAATCTGATCATCGCCGCTTCCTCATCCGGCGCCGCCCAGTTGTTCTACCAGGCGGTCTTCGCCGGCCAACTGATTTTCTATGGCGGTGTATTGGCCGGCGGCTACCTGCTCAAGCGCAATCGAAAGGTGCGGCTGCTGAACTTCGCGTATGTGTTCTCGTTGATGAACGCTGCCGCGCTTGTTGGTCTTGTCTACTTCGTTCTCGGCAAACGAAACATCTGGGGAAGTCAGTAGTCAGTAGTCAGTGGTCAGTGGTCAGTGGTCAGTGGTCAGTGGTCAGTAGTCTGTAGTCAGTAGTCCGTAGTCCTGACCACTGACCACTGACCACTGACCACTGAC
>DATNBZ010000046.1:0-3053 GCA_035607285.1 Blastocatellia bacterium
TGCAACACGGTCCCGGGACTCGACCGCGTGAAGCTCAGCCTTGAGCCCGTGTTCGTCGAACTTGTTTTCCAGCAGCGCAAGCGTAAGGTGCGTCCCATAGACTGGAACGTTGACCTCTTTTAGAAGAAAAGGCACAGCGCCGATGTGATCCTCATGCCCGTGAGTCAAAACGATAGCTGTGATCTCGTCACGGTATTGCTCGATGAACGAGAAGTCAGGAATGATGATGTCGACTCCGGGCGCGTCCTCTTCCGGAAATCCCATACCCGCGTCAATGATGATGGCCTGCCCGCCATAGCGCATCGCCATCATGTTCATCCCGAACACGCCTACGCCGCCGAGTGGGATTATTTCCAATCTGTTTTCTGACATAAGCAACTAAACTTGGTCCGATATCACTGAACCGCCCGTTCTTCGCATTCACGAGCGAGAATCATAACAACATAAGCGGCCGGATCGAACTACATATTTGAATCATGCGACGTAAAGCGCTTCGAATAAGCCGGCAAACTCCGCGAGCGACAATGTTTCAGCGCGCCGTTGACTCGCCACGGAAGCGGCTTCCAGAGCCGATCCCACGTCCGCCGCAAACGACTGGGAGGCCGCCGCAACCTTCAGGTTGTTCAGGATCGTCTTTCGACGTTGAGCAAAACAAGCCCGGACAAGCGAAAAGAATCTGCGCTCGTCCGCGACTTTTACCGCCGGCTGCTCGCGCACGCGCAGCCTTATCACCGCCGAGTCCACCTTGGGTTCCGGCGTGAACGCAGAGGGCGGCACTTCGAAAAGCTTCGTCGCAGCGCAATAGTACTGGACCATCACCGACAGGTAGCCGTATTCCTTGCCACACGGCTCGGCGGCAATACGGTCCGCCACTTCTTTCTGAAGCATGAGAGTCATATCAAATATCAGACCTGCGCACGAGAGCAGCTTTTCGATTATAGGCGTCGATATATAGTAAGGCAGGTTCGCAACGATTCGAACACGACCTCGGTCATTCTTGTCTCTGAGCGTGGCATCAATCTTTGCCTTGGAGCCTTCGATTAGCTCCGCCCAGTTCAAACTCAAAGCATCAGCGGTAACGATCGTCACGTTCTCGGCTTTTAGAGAGCGCCCTAGCTCCTCGGCCAGACGAGCGTCGATCTCGACCGCCACTACGTGGCCGCTTTGTTTGCATAGCATCGCGGTAAGCGCGCCCTTGCCGGGACCGATTTCGATGATCACGTCATTCGTCGAGAGTGAAACAGAGTCGATGATTTGTGCAGCGACGCGGCGATCGGTCAGGAAATTTTGCCCGAGGTTTTTTTTCGCTCGTATCAAAATTGCTCTATGCAACCTCGCGTGACGATGGGTATCCGGTTAACTCGGCAAAGCCCTCGACTTCGGTGACGCTTACTTGCTCGAAGTCGAACTCGATGTCCCCGAGCGTCCAGTGTAGCGCCTGCTGTTCGGTCGCTGAGCCCGGGACAACGAGCGTTGCCTTGTCCAGTTCTTCGAAGTTCGCAGGATCGCTCAAGTCAAGAGCGCCGGGAAGTATCATGAGGCTGGTGACATTCATTCGCGCAAGCGTCGCTTTCGCCACCTCGATCTGCGAGCGCAAAACTCCATGTGCCGGCCCTTCGTCCAGATTGACTACTTTTCTGTCCGCATCCGTTTTTGCCGCATCGCCGCCACTTTCACTTTCAAGGTGCAAGACAGACATCTCCTGTCTCTTAAGAAACTTCAAGAACTGCGGCTCGGGATTACTGGCAACCACCACGACGGGGCGGTGTCTCGTTCGTCCGCGCGCCTCTTCCACCACAAGCATGTTCAGTTCGTGGCTATCGCCGATCATTAGCGCATCGCATTCGGCAATAGTTTGAAGAAACTCTTTTGAGGGCCGCCATTGGCGCGATGGATCTGATGCACCAGCCGGGTACTCGATCACCGCATGAAGAAGGGGCTCTCCGCGTGTGATGTACTTAAAATAACTTTCGTTGAGCCGCAACGCGCGCTCTTCCAAAACGCCGAGGTCGACCTCGATGCCCGCTTCACGAAGTCGCTCGATCCCTCGACCGTTGACATTAGGATTGGGATCTTTGACGGCGACCACCGCTCGCGCGATCTTTGCTTTGATCAGCGCATCCGTGCATGGCGGCGTGCGCCCCTGATGGCAGCAAGGCTCGAGATTGCAATAGAGGGTCGCTCCTTTTGCGAGCGGTCCGGCGGCCTCGATCGCGTAAGGCTCCGCATGCCTGACGTTCTCGTAAATGTGATAGCCCTCACCAACCACACGGCCGTCGTTTATCAGCAACGCGCCGACCAGAGGGTTCGGACTCGCAAGCCCGGCGCCTCGACGAGCAAGCTCGAGCGCGCGCTTCATGAGCAATGTGTCGGTGTCCAACATCGTAGTTTTTAGGTCGCGGCCTCCGAAACCAGGGCCCTCCTTTTTGCATTAACCCAGCCGTTTACGCCTGGGTTGGCGGCGGTTTATCTCGTCTTCGAGCCCGATTTATCGGGCTATCGACGGATCGAAAGCCGCTCAAGCACTTTTCCAAGCCGCAAACGGGGCTCGAACGCCGTGATCGCTCACGATCCCAGGCGTAAACGCCTGGGCTAAGGAAACAGTCCTCCGACCCGCAAGCCATCCGTTATCTTCGCGGTATTAGCTCGTTAATACGAGCACGGCTTACTCCGTGGCCGTCCCTTCAACTCAAAGTTTGTAACGGGCAGTTCGCGGCGCCTCGTAGCCTTCTACTACAAAGTTCTCCAGCTTCATCGAAGTAGTCGCCGTGAACTCCAGTCCGTGATTCTCACCGCGAGCGAGTTTCGGATAAGCTGCCGCAGCAATCATCGCCGCGTTGTCGGTTGTCAGTATCGGGCTTGGAAAATATGCCGGCGCTCCAAAGTCTTCGTCGGCTATCTCGGCTCGCAGGGCGCTATTGCACGCCACGCCACCGGCTACGATAATCGTTGCAGGCTGGTGACGCTTAACAGCTTGTCGCAGTCTCGCCAGCAACGAACGAATCACCTTGTCTTGAAAGCCGGCAACCAGATCGACGACTTGCTGATCCGGG
>DATNBZ010000049.1:0-6156 GCA_035607285.1 Blastocatellia bacterium
CCGAGCGGGAAGCGGCGCTGTTACGCGGCCTGCCATTCGAAATCGAACAACGGACGCTGAGGAAAGATGGCCGCTATCGTTGGTTTCTTATCCAATTCAACCCGCTGCGCGATGAACACGGGGAAATTATTCGCTGGTATGCAACCGGCACTGATATTGACGACCGCAAACGCAATGAGGACCGGACGCGAAATGAGAATCTTGTGCTGCGCGAAGAGATCGACCGTTCTTCGATGTTCGAAGAGATCGTTGGATCTTCCGAGCCGCTTCGCCGCGTGTTATCGCAAGTGGCAAAGGTGGCGCCAACCGATTCCACTGTCCTCATACTGGGCGAAACCGGAACTGGAAAGGAACTGATCGCTCGCGCCATCCATAAGCGCTCGAACCGCTCGGGCCGTGCCTTTATTCGGGTAAATTGCGCCGCCATTCCGCCTTCGCTGATCGCTTCCGAACTGTTTGGGCACGAGAAAGGAGCGTTCACCGGTGCAATGCAACGGCGAGTGGGACGCTTTGAATCGGCTGATAGCGGAACCATATTCCTGGACGAGGTCGGTGACCTCCCGCCCGAGACCCAGATTGCGTTGCTGCGAGTTCTGCAGGAGCGGGAATTCGAACGAGTTGGTGGCAGTCAAACAGTGCCCGTAGATGTACGGGTAGTCGCGGCTACAAACGCAGACTTGAGTGCGGCTGTAACTGAAGGCGCCTTCCGACAGGATTTGTTCTACCGGCTCAATGTTTTTCCGATTCGAATACCCGCGTTGCGTGAGCGCGCGGACGACATTCCCTTATTGGTCGAATACCTGATCGATCGTTACGCGCAAGCGGCTGGTAAGAAGATCAAAAACATCAATAAGGAAACCGTGGAACTGTTCCAGAATTACGACTGGCCCGGCAACGTGCGTGAGTTGCAGAATGTGATCGAGCGCGCAGTAATTCTAAGCGATGGGGAAACGTTTTCTGTAGATGAAACGTGGCTGACGCCGGTTACTCCTAAGGTGGTCACGACCACTGCTCCACTGGTCGCGAACCTTATGGACCATGAAAAAGAGATGATCGAAAACGCGCTCCGCGAAGCTGAGGGGCTAATCTCCGGCCCAACCGGCGCAGCCACCAAGCTCGGTATTCCCCGACAAACGCTCGAATCAAAGATCAGGAAACTCGGTATAAACCGGCACCGTTTTAGGACCTCATGATTTCTCGCAGTAGGCGATCCTTTCACGCCGAATCGGGGGTAGAAGGACAATGACTACCATTTCCAAGGATCATAAGCTCGTTACTCTCATCAACGTCTTCACCGTCGAGCCCGCAAATCAGCAACAGCTCTTCCAACTGCTCGTCCGCGCGACCGAGACCTCTGTACGAAACGTCCGGGGTTTCATTTCCGCCGCCCTTCACAGCAGCCTCGATGGCACGAAGGTCGCCATGTATGCTCAGTGGCGCAGTGTCGAGGACTACCAAGCGATGCGCGAGAATCCCGGTTCTCTGCCATATATGCAGCAGGCGCTTGCCCTGGCCAAGTTCGAGCCTGGAATGTATGAAGTCTTCGAAACCTTTACCGCTTCTCACGGCAGCGCCTGATCTGCGGCTGCAGCGGACGCCCTTACGGGCCGCTTAGGCGCAAGCCGTTCGCTTAAAGTTCTTGCCTTTTGACTTGTCTCGCGGTCTTTTTGGCCCGCAAATGAATTGCTCCAATTAAAACGCGGACCGTTAACCAACGATTGCGCGCCGAAGTTTCAGCAAACGCCGAAAAAGCGGCCCTGAGTTTAATAGTAAATGCCTGTGATCCTGTGTGATCCAAGGAAATTCCAAGTGGCACTCGGCATGCAGTCGCTAAACGAAATGACTTTAAGGTATCGAGAAGCGGGTCTGATGAAGAACATCGCAGGATGGCGGGTTCGCACAAGTCTAACGATTCAAGGAGGCTTCTTATGTGGCAGTTGCAACTCGTAGCTAAGGGAGAACCCTCAGATGTGATTAAACTCAACACGGTCTCCGAGCCGGCTCTGGGCCAGGAGGACGTTCTCGTCTCGATGGAAGCGGCGCCGATTAATCCATCGGACTTTCTCTTCGTCCGCGGCCTCTACGGCGTCCAGCCAGCTTTCCCATCCCCGGTAGGCGCGGAGGGTGTTGGCCGAGTCGCCAAGATTGGATCGAAGGTCGATGTCGCCTTGCTAGGTAAGCGAGTCCTGATTATTCCGACTTACGAGCAGGGCACCTGGGCAGACCAAGTTGTCGCTCCCGTACGCAACATCGTGCCGATCGGCGACGAAGCAGATCCATTGCAACTCTCGATGATAGGGATTAATCCGGTTACCGCTTATCTCTTGTTGAATCGATACGTTTCCCTGATGCCCGGCGACTGGATCGGTCAAACCGCAGCCAACTCGGCGATGGGGCAGTACATCATTGCGCTCGCGAGACTCGCAGGTGTCAAGACAGTGAACGTCGTCCGCAGGGAAGAAGCTGCCGAACAGGTGCGGCAGTGTGGGGGTAACCGCGTGGTCCTCCAGGGGGACAACCTACACAAGGACATTGAGGAGGCTCTCGGCGGGAAGAAACTGAGTCTCGTCGTCGATACGGTCGGTGGAACTCCCGTGGGAGAGTTGGCTAAGTCGCTCAAGACTGGCGGTTCGATCGTTGTCTACGCCATGCAAGGTGGGCAGTTCCCGGCCGTGTCGCCGATAGACTTTATCTATCGTGGTCTTAGCCTCCACGGATTCTGGCTTATCAACTGGATACGCAACGCACCCCGCGCAGAGATCCAGGAGACTTACCAGAAGCTGGGCGAGCTCGTAGCTGATGGATCGCTCTCCGCCGCAGTGGAGCACGTGTACCCGCTCGACCAGTTCAAGGAAGCATTCGAAGAATCTTTAAAATCGAATCGCAGCGGCAAGGTCCTGTTTAAATTTAGGGCCTAACGTCAGGCGATAAGGATCGAGAGGTTGGTGTTATGAATAACAGAGTTGTTTTGATTACCGGGGCGCTGACAGGGATTGGCCGGTCCACGGCACTTGCCTTTGCGCGCGAAGGCGCACGCATCGTTATCTCAGGGCGACACGAGGAAGAAGGCGAAGAGCTAGTTGGCGTGCTCCGTAAACTCGGAGCGGAAGCTGAATTTGTGCGTTCCGATGTGCGCCATGAAGAAGATGTGCGCAGCTTGGTTGACAAGACAGTCGCGCGGTTTGGTCGACTCGATGTGGCTGTCAATAGCGCCGGCACCGAAGGCAAGTCTGGTCCAGTTACGGAGCAGTCCGCCGAAAGCTACGCTGCTACCTTTGACACCAATGTCCTCGGCACACTGCTGAGCATGAAGCATGAGCTTCGCGTGATGTTGGCCCAGGGGTCTGGCAGCATCATCAATGTGTCGTCTACCTTCGGCCATACCGGCGGAGCGGGAGCCTCAGTTTACGTGGCCAGTAAGCACGCGGTTGAGGGCCTTACGAAGTCGGCAGCCCTAGAGGCTTCTGCCTCTGGTGTCCGAGTCAATGCGGTCGCTCCTGGTCCAATCGATACCGACATGCTCACCAGGTTTACCGGGAGTGACGAAAAGAAGGCTGGCTTGATCTCCGGAGTGCCGCTCAAACGTGTTGGTAGGCCCGACGAGATCGCCGCGTCAATCGTGTTTCTATCATCCGACAAGGCGTCCTTCATCACGGGTGCGACGCTCGCAGTTGACGGTGGCAAAACGGCCTTGTGATTCGTACCCGAGGGGCAAGAAAACACTTTGTGACCAAAACGGAGAATGGAAATGAGTCAGACGACGGAAACAAAAAACAAAGCGCTTGTCCTTGAAGCCTTCGACTCGTTGTTCAATAAGCGCGACTACGAAGCGGCTGAGCGTTATTGGTCGCCTGATTACATTCAGCACAGTGCTCACATTGAACCCGGCAGAAAAGGGCTCTTCAATCTCGTTAAGAGCCTTCCACCTACGCTTCGGTACGAACCGGGAACAATTGTCGCTGACGGGGAGTTCGTGATTGTTCACGGGCGATTCAGCGGCTTCGGTGGTCCTGTGAATTGGATTGCCGCAGATATTTTGCGGATTCAAGCCGGAATCCTTGTCGAGCATTGGGATGTCATCCAGGATGAAGCGACTGAAGAACAGTCGAAGAGTAAAGCCCCGATGTTCGGAACAAGTTTTCCGAAATATTCCGCCCAAACTACCATTGCAAAAATAAACTAAGGAGAAACATGAGCAACAGACAAGAGAGAGAACTGGCAGGCAAGGTCGCGCTCGTCACGGGCGGTTCACGTGGCATCGGTGCTGCGATTGCTAAGCGCCTGGCCGCAGAAGGAGCTAGCGTCGCTATAACCTACTCGAAAGGCGCGGAGGCCGCTGCATCGGTCGTCGAAGCAATCGAACACGACGGCGGAAAGGCGGTCGCCATACAAGCGGACGCTGCCGACGTCGAAGCTGTCAAGAGCGCTGTCGAAAAGACCGTTGCAACCTTCGGGCGACTTGATGTGCTGGTAAACAATGCCGGCACGGCCATTCCGAAACCGTTCGAGGAGGCCACGCTGGAGGAGATGAATCGAGTGATCGACATCAACATCCGCGGCGTCTACGTCGCGACGCAGGCGGCACTGAAGCACATGAAGAGCGGCAGTCGCATCATCTCGATCGGTTCGGCCGTAGGTGAACGTGTCGCAGCGCCCGGGCTTGTGCCTTACGCTGGCACGAAGGGAGCCGTCAAGATGTTCACTCAGGCGTTGGCCCGAGAGATCGGGAGCCGAGGCATCACGGTCAACAACGTTCAGCCCGGTCCAATCGATACGGAATTGAATCCCGCCGCCGGCGATTGGGCGGTACCTCAAAAGGCCGCCACAGCGCTCGACCGCTATGGGCATGTTGATGAGATCGCTGCGATGGTAGCGTTCATTGCCGGCCCTGAGTCCTCCTACATCACTGGGGCAAATCTTACCGTGGATGGCGGAATGAATGCCTAACCGGAGCTGTTCGTAGACACGCGATGCTGTTCTTGAACGCTTGGTCCAACATCAACCTGAGAAGAACACTTTATCTTCTAAGCCGAGCGACTCGCAGAAAATGACACATATCCGGTAGATTAGGAGCAATCATGAGCACAAAGATGAAAGCAGCACAGATAAGCAAAGCCGGTGGCGATTGGGAACTCGTCGAACGCGACATTCCCGAACCTCGTTCAGGTCAGGTGCGCGTGAAGATCGAGGCATGCGGCATTTGCCACAGCGACACGCTCGTTAAAGACGGCATCTGGCCCGGGCTTCAGTATCCGCGCGTGCCGGGTCACGAAATTGCCGGGCGGGTTGATGCGGTGGGCGCCAACGCGACCTCATGGGCAATTGATCAGCGAGTGGGCGTCGGTTGGCATGGCGGTCATTGCTTTGTGTGCGAGCAATGCCGGCGCGGCGACTTCGCCATGTGCATCAATCGCAAAGTCACCGGTATCGATTTTGACGGTGGTTATGCCTCGCATGTGATCGTTCCAGCCGCGGCGCTGGCCGCGATTCCCGACGACTTGCCTACGGAAGAAGCCGGACCATTCATGTGCGCTGGCGTAACAGTCTTCAACGCCTTGCGAAACTCAGGCGCGCGAGCTGGTGACGTGGTGGCCGTGCACGGCATCGGCGGACTTGGCCATCTCGGTGTCCAATACGCGCGCCGGATGGGATTCAATACCGTGGCGATCAACCGCGGCAACGACAAAGAAAATCTGGCGCGACAACTCGGCGCTCACAGTTACATCGATGCGACCGCGCAGGACATCGTGGCAGAGTTACAGAAACTCGGAGGCGCGAGTGTGATTCTCGCGACTGCGCCAAATGCCCAGGCCATTTCCGGACTGGTGGACGGATTGGCGCCGAGTGGGAAACTGCTGGTCCCCGCAGCCCCGCCGGAGCCGCTCTCAATCAACGTTTTCTCGCTGGTCATGAAACGCAGTTCTGTTGCCGGTTGGTATTCCGGCACGGCGAAGGACTCACAGGACACGCTCGAGTTCAGCGCTTTGAGCGACGTCCATCCGATGATTGAGAAATACCCGCTGGCTAAAGTCGCCGAGGCTTACGAACAAATGCACAGTGGACGAGTGCGGTTCCGTGTCGTTCTAACTCTTGACTGATGAAATCCTAATCGCATGGGCAAACTATCTAATCTCGAGTTTTTCAGAAAAGTGGCTG
>DATNBZ010000082.1:0-9897 GCA_035607285.1 Blastocatellia bacterium
ATATCCAGCTGCGCAGCGATGGCACGGTCCGCGTCGAGTGCGGCACGCAGGACATAGGCACCGGCACGTACACAATTCTCGCGCAGCTTGCTTCAGAGAAGACCGGCGTGCCGCTCGACAAAATAGAAGTCGCCCTCGGCGATACGTCACTTCCTGAAGGCCCGCTCTCAGGCGGTTCGATGGTGACCGGGTCGGTGGTCCCGGCCGTCTTTGCTGCGGCGGACAGTGCGATCGCCACGCTGCTGACGATCGCAACCGCAACGCCCGGATCGCCCTTTGAGAAGCGCCAGCCCGATGAGCTGACCTTTGAAGGCGGCCGAGTCTTTGTGAAGGCTGACGGTCCCGCTGGCGGCGTGCCGTTCGCCGATTTGCTCCAGCTCGCCAAGCTGAGCATGGTCACCGGCAGCGGCAAGTCCGAATCGACATTCGATAATCCGGAACCGAAGTTTTCCACGCACTCCTTCGGCTGTCACTTCGTCGAGGTCACCTGGCAGCCTGAGATCGCTCAGTTGCGCGTCAGCCGGGTTGTGACTGTCATTGATGCAGGGCGCATCATTAATCCACTGGCTGGCCGCAATCAGATCGAGGGCGCGGTCGTGATGGGAATCGGCATGGCTCTGTTCGAGCACACGACTTACGACCCGCAGAACGGCGCACCGATCAACAGTAATTTCGCCGACTACGTGGTTGCGGTCAACGCCGACGTTCCGCCCATTGACGTCCATTTTCTCGATTTCCCCGACAAAGAAATCAACGAAGTTGGAGCACGCGGCATCGGCGAGATCGGGCTGGCGGGAATCGCCGCCGCCATCACGGCCGCAGTCCGTCACGCGACCGGAGTTCGGGTGCGGGAACTGCCGGTGAAGATCGAGAATTTGTTAGTGTGAGAGCATGTCCAACGCCTGTAAGGGCGGTCCTCCGTGGCCGCCTCTTAGTGGAGAAAGGGCTTTCTCGAACGAGGGGCGGCCACGGAGGACCGCCCATACAGGACTAGCGAATTCTCTCCTTGAGTCCACTCATTTCTCACTCCCTCTATAGACGGCCTACCATCTGCAACCGCGCCTTTACCTTGGCGATCTGCCGCTCTGCGGCTCTAAGCGTAGCCGGACCCGTATGCACCGAGTAGTTTCCGAGTACGAGTTCGTATGGGTGGTTTGCCGCCGATCCAAGAACGAAATCGGTGTCAGCTTCGGCGGAGAAGTCGATCGCCTGTTACTGCCGATCATCGGGATCGGATGAACCGAGTGTTCGATTGACCAGCACCTTCACCTCGACGCGCCGGTTTTGCTCGCGACCTTTTCGAGAAGTGTCATCGGCGATCGGGGTGGCGGAGCCAACGCCTACTGGCGCAACGATGCGTCGTGGCGGAATCAGTTTCGACTCGACTATGATTTCACCATTGAGGCGATTGAACAGGGATGTACATGATTCACAGGATGGGGAATGAAAGGAACAGAACTCTCGCAGTATTGGTCTCTTCTATCCTGTTCATCCTGTCTATCCCTGTTGATTAGTCATATGCTTCCCGGACGCCCTCGAGGAAGCGCAGACCCGCCAAAACATGAGGTCCAACGGAGGGACGCCCATACAGGTGTTGGCTCATCAAACTTGTTTTCCTAATGATCATCGAGAAACACACGCTGGCATTACTCAGCATTATCGGTTGTTCGCTCGACGTGCTGGGTTCGTTGTATCTCACTTACGATTTGCTGGGCGGAGAACACGGGCCGCTGCGAACTCTCTCGCGGGGGGTGACATACGGCGTACTCTTTGGAGTTGGATTCGGCCTGGCTATCGGTCCTCTTTTTGGACTCGCTTCCGGCGCGGCGCACGGCGTCACGTTGGCATGGGAGTTCTCGCGCGAATCAAAACACGCGCCAAAGCCGGGATTCTGGGAAGACGCAGCAATCAGCTTGATACGTGGAGTGGGCTTTGGCGTAGGCGCAGCTCATCTATATGGGATCAAATTTGGAATTACGTTCGGCGCACTCAGCACGGCGGGACAGATCGTTGCTTATAAATTTGGCCTCCGTCCGACAATGAACTACAAACCAGCCTCTCGTCCGCGTTTGACTAAGCTTCAAATCCTTGCGACTTTGAATCGAGCAGTTGGTTACGCGGTCGGAGGGTGGATAAGCGCCTTGATCGCGAATCAAAGCGAGACCGCTTTGCCCGTGGCACTGAGCCTGGGACTTGGTATCGGGGCGGTGACTCTTATTGCTCTCGCCGCAACGCCCCTTATCGAATGGGTAATCGTTAACGTTCCCGCCAAGCGCATGGGAGTCTTCGGTGTAGCCCTGCTCCTCATCGGCTTTGCGTTGCAATCCGTCCAGTATTGGGTTGCGTTGCTTGACGTGGGTATTGTCGGCCGATGAAGCATAGCCGATTCGCGCGGCGACCCAACATCGATCCATCTGCGGTTGTCGTGAAAATACGAGGACTCGATGATTTGGCTCGACTTGATCAGTCGTTCGCGTGGTTTGCGGTCCTTTGCGTCTTTGCGCTGAGTATTGGGCAGTGAAGGCGCAAGACTCAATACTCAACGCAAAGACGCAAAGGACCGCAAAGCACGCAAAGCTTTGAGCCCTCGCCTCACCTGAGATTCTCCAAAGCCCTTTCAGTTTGACCGGTCAAATTGCTGTCCTGATCTAACCGGTGAACCTCGGTAAGTTCAGTAACCCTTATTTCCACGTTAGATTTCATTGTACCGCGGTATGGTCCGCGTCTTGCCCAATTGATGAACGGCCCGCAGTGCAAAGCCCTCAGGAGTACATCAGGTTGGTTCCTGCCTAATGGATTCCCTCCGCGCGTGCCCCAAAGGTTACAAGAACAATGCGACTCAACGCTGGAAAGTTCATCCTGATTACTGCGTGTTCGGCGTGGGTCCTCACGATCAGTCTCGGGCTTAGTCTGCTGTGGGGTTATGAAAACGCCTCTGGCCAAGCCGCAGCGCCGCCCGCTCAATGGCCGGTTGATAGCGGAATCAGTCTGGCTAACGATCGCGCCACACTAATCATACTGATCCATCCACATTGCCCCTGCTCGCGCGCGAGTATCGGGGAGCTGGCCAGACTGATGGCCCAGGCGCAGGGCCGGGTCGCGGCTCACGCCCTCTTTGTCAAACCCGAGGGCTCTTCCGATGACTGGGAGAAAACTGACCTCTTTGAAAGCGCGGCAGATATTCCCGGCGTCGACGTCGTCGTTGACGATGGCGCGGAGGCTCGACGATTCAACGCCGCGACGTCCGGACAAGCTGCCCTCTACGATGCCGAAGGGAGCCTGCTGTTCAGCGGCGGGATTACGGCGTCGCGCGGGCACTCAGGCGATAACGATGGGCGCAGCGCCATCGTCTCGCTTCTGAATACCGGCGCCGCCGCGCGGTCTGAAACCTCGGTGTTCGGGTGCCCGCTATTCGACACAAGCTCTGATTGTGGGGTGACTCGTTAGATGAAAGAAACCAGCGTTAATCTGAACCGCGGTGAAGCGACGGACCTGCGAGTCAAAGAGATCTTTGATGAGCATCAGGAGCTCGTGCACAGGCGGACTGACCGCATGTTCGCAGGACTGATGCTGGTGCAGTGGGTGGCAAGCGTAGCGGCAGCACTTTGGGTGTCGCCTAAGGCATGGGAGGGAACGGCGAGTCACACGCATCCCCACGTCTGGGCAGCCGTGTTTCTGGGTGGAGCTATCAGTTCCCTGCCGATTGTTCTGGCTTTGATTCGTCCCGGTCATCTCACTACGCGATATGCGGTCGGAGTCGGGCAGATGCTGATGGGAGCTTTGCTGATCCATCTCACCGGCGGTCGAATCGAGACGCATTTCCATGTCTTCGGGTCGCTGGCCTTCCTGTCCTTCTATCGCGACTGGCGCGTGCTTATCCCGGCTACGGTTGTGGTCGCGGCCGACCACTTCCTGCGCGGTATGTTCTGGCCGCAGTCGGTGTACGGCGTTCTGGCGGTTAGTGAATGGCGATGGCTGGAGCATGCGGGGTGGGTTATTTTCGAAGTCACAATCCTTTTTATCGCCATCAAACACAGCATCGGCGAAATGCATGGCATTGCCGAGCGGACAGCAGAAATCGAGAGCCTGAACGAAGGGCTCGAAGCTCATGTCACCAGCCGAACCGCGCAACTCGTCGCCGCCAACGGCGAATTGGAAAGAGAAGTGGCCGAGCGAAAAATGGCTGAGACGGAGTTGGCTGAACAGCGCTCGTTCCTCCGTCACGTAATAGACCTCAACCCCAGCTTCGTCTTCGCCAAAGACGCTGAAGGTCGCTTCACGCTGGTGAATCAGGCCATTGCCGCCGCCTACGGCACATCCGTCGAAGGCCTGTTGGGGAAGACAGACGCCGACTTCAACACGAACATCGCAGAAGTCGAATCGTTCCGCGGTGACGACCTCGAAGTCATAAACACTCTAAAGGAGAAGTTCATCCCGGAAGAGCGCATTACGGACGGCGCGGGCCGGGTCCGATGGCTGCAAACCATCAAGCGCCCCATCGTTTCGCCCGACGGCACGGCGAATCAAGTGCTCGGTATTGCAACCGACATCACCGCCCGCAAGCAAGCAGAGAGCGCGCTCAGACGCAGCGAAGAAAGGTTTCGACAAATCGCTGAGAATATCCGCGAAGTTTTTTGGATAACCGAATCCCGCGACAACAAATTGGTCTACATCAGCCCGGCGTATGAAGAGGTATGGGGCAGATCGTGTGGGACTCTCTCCGAGATGTCGCGCACATGGCTCGACACTGTTCACCCCGAAGATCACCAGCGACTGATTGACGCAACGTCGACGGTTCAGACCGGAGGCGACTATGACCTCGAGTACCGAATCGTAAGGCCCGACGGCGAGGTCCGCTGGGTGCGCGATCGCGCCTTCCCTATCACGAACGAGTCCGGCGAAGTGTACAGGGTTGCGGGGGTGGTTGATGACGTAACGGACAGCAAGCAGGCGCTCGAGCAGATTACGGCTTCGCTGCACGAGAAAGAAGTGCTCCTCAAAGAGATCCACCACCGCGTCAAGAACAACATGCAGGTCATCACCAGCCTGCTGAATCTGCAATCAAGAACAATAAAGGACAAGCAAGCTCTCTCCGTATTTCAGGACAGCCAGAATCGCGTCAAGTCAATGGCCCTGATCCACGAGACGCTCTACCAATCCAAAGACCTGTCGCGCATAAATTTCACCGAGTATCTGCAGAAGCTTGTCGCGCACGTCTCACGCTCGTATCGCATACGGCCCGAGGCAGTCAGGATCAACATCAACGTTGACGACGTATCACTGCCGATCGATACAGCAGTTCCCTGCGGGCTCATCATCAATGAGTTGGCTTCAAACTCCCTCAAGTACGCATTTCCGGGAGACCTGAAAGGCGAGGTCAACATTACATTCGAACGGGCCGATGCGCAGTACGTCTTGCGCGTGAGCGACACCGGCGTTGGGTTGCCTTCTGATTTTGACCCTGAGATGGGCAAGTCTTTAGGTATGAAACTCGTCCGCATGCTGACCGAACAATTGTGCGGAGAATTGGCGCACCGTAACGGCGTGGGTGCGACCTTCGAAGTCAAATTTCCTGAAGAAAGGGAGAAGGCTCACGCATGAAACAAGCGCGAATACTTGTCGTCGAGGACGAATTCATAGTCGCAGCAGACATTCAAACCAGGCTGGAATCGCTGGGCTACGACGTGCCGACCACGGTCGCCTCCGGCGAAAAGGCTGTCGAGAAGGCGGGCACGTTACGTCCGGACCTGGTGCTGATGGACATTCAGTTGAAGGGACTGATGGACGGGGTCGAAGCGGCCGACCAGATACGGCGACGGTTTGGAATTCCGGTCATCTACCTTACCGCCAATGCCGACCATCCTACAGTCCAGCGGGCAAAAGTCACGGAGCCGTTCGGCTATGTCATCAAACCATTTGAAGAGCGAGAACTGCACACTGCGATCGAGGTGGCTCTCTACAAACACCAGGCGGAGCAGACGCTGAAGGAAAGTGAAGAGCGATACCGGCTACTGGTGGAACTTTCGCCCGAGGCAATCATCGTCCAGAGCGATGAGAAGATTGTGTACGCCAATCACGCCGCTGCGAATCTGTTCGGCGCTGCGTCAGCCGAAACCCTGTTGGGGCTCGCGGTCGCCGATTTTGTTCACCCCGACCATCACGAGAATTTCCGCGCCCATGAGCGGCATTTGAGGAGGAATCAGCAGTCGGACCTTAAGGCGGAAAAATTCGTGAGGATGGACGGCCAGGTGAGAGATGTTGAGGTCGTGATGGCCTCGGTAACGTACGGCGGGAAGCTCGCGATTCAAATTCTTACGCGAGATATCACTGAGCGCCGGCGCGCAGAAACGCAGTTGCTTCATGATGCCTTTCACGACTCTCTAACAGGGCTGCCTAACCGCGCGCTATTCATGGATCACCTGAAACTCGCCGTAAATCACTGCAGCCGTATTAAGGGCTACCTCTTCGCCGTCCTCTTTATAGACCTGGATCGCTTCAAGGTCATCAACGACAGCCTGGGTCACATGGCCGGCGACCAACTTCTCGTCGCGATCGGCCGCAGGCTCGAGATATGTCTCCGCGATGGCGACACCATCGCTCGATTGGGCGGAGACGAGTTTACGATCCTGCTTGACGGCATAAGAGATTACGCCGACGCGCAACGCGTGGCCGAGCGTGTAAAAGAAGTGCTGGAGCAGCCTTTTGCTCTCTCAGGAAGAGAGTTATTCGTCACTGCAAGCATTGGCATAAAGTACTCCGGCGTTACCGACGAAGAACCCGAGGACCTGCTGCGCGACGCAGACACCGCGATGTACTGTGCAAAGGCTCTCGGTAAAGCGCAGTATCAGGAGTTTGACGCGAGAATGCATTCGCACGCGATGACTCTTCTGCAAATAGAATCGGATTTAAGGCGCGCGATAGATCGAGAGGAGTTTCAGGTCAACTACCAGCCAATAGTATCCCTGGAATCCGGGCGAATCAGCGGCTTCGAGGCTCTCGTGCGGTGGCGGCATCCCGAGCGCGGGCTGATTCCGCCAAATGATTTCATCCCGATTGCGGAGGAGAACGGCCTGATCATTCCGATAGGCCGATGGGTGCTTAAGCAAGCATGTTTACAGATGCGGAGGTGGCACGAAACTCTTCCCAGCACCAGGCAGATGAAAATCAGCGTCAACCTTTCCTGCAAACAATTCATGCAGCCGACAATCGTCGCGCAGGTGCTGGAGACCTTGCAGGAGACCGGCCTTAACCCGCGCAGTTTGAAACTGGAGATCACCGAAAGCGTGATGATGGAGAGAGGCGACTACGCCATGCACGTGCTCGAGCGGCTCAGCGAGGCAGGCGTAGAGCTGAGCCTGGACGACTTCGGCACTGGCTATTCGTCGCTAAGCTACATTCAGCATTTCCCCGTGACTGCGTTAAAAATCGACCAGTCGTTCATCAGGCGAATTGGCGGAGAACAAAACGGCGAGATCGTGCGCGCGGTCATCGCATTGGCGCGCAACCTGGGTTTGGAAGTCGTTGCGGAGGGTATCGAGACTGTGCTGCAACTCGATCTACTAAAGGAGCTCGGCTGCGGACAAGGGCAGGGCTTTTACTTTTCGGAAGCGGTCGGTGAAGAGTCGGCAACCGAGTTGATAAGAAAGGAAGAGCGCGGCGAACGATTGGACTTCCTTGCCCAGGTCAGTCCCGCTGAATCGATGTTCGAGATGGCATAGAGTTCCGCAGACCTGGTGAACAAGATGGCATTGACCTGGGGTCTATCAGAGAAATCGGCAGTCCTGTAGGGGCGGTCCTCCGTGGCCGCCCCTCCGTGTAACCGAAGAGCCTGAACTCCGGCGAGGGGCGGCCACGGAGGACCGCCCCTACAGGAGTGTCCTTAGTCGGTACCGAACCCTGTGTTATATCTTTCTGCCAGTTCATTCAACACCGTCGTCCTGAATTTCATAACGCATCGATAGTTCTGCCGAAGCACCAAGCAGAGCCGATACACTGCAGTACTTTGTCTCCGATAGTTCGACCGCGTGCGCCAAAGCCTTGGGATCCACGTTGTGTCCGCGAACGCGATGCACCACTTCGATTTTAGTATAGATGCGCGGATGTTCGGCTCGCCGTTCGGCTCGCACTTCGATCTCGTAGCCGGTGACTCGCTGTCGTTTCTTTTCCAAAATGCCAACGACGTCAGCGCCTGTACAGCCTCCCAAAGCAATCAAAAGCAGCTCCATCGGCGACGGCGCCGCCAGTTCGTGCGCGAAACTGGTGACCATCGCGTGTCCGCTCTGCGACTCCGCGACAAAGGCTTCGCCGCCCGCGTATCGCAATCGTGCGATCTTTGTTTCAGAGTTTGATTGAGCGCTCATCGATTCTGCCTCTTGCCGGCGCTACGGCCAAGTCACTCGGCTGTTGAATCATAGCACCGGAAGTTGACCATCGAAAGATGCCTGGCATTGTACCTTTGGAGCCAAATCAACGGTAGTGGGGTATTAGCGTGTCGCTCGCTCACATTCGCGTTTCTCCTCTGCGTCCTCGGCGTCCTCTGCGGTTGATTCCGAGCCACTGAGCAGGAAAAACCGCGGAGGACGCAGGGGACGCAGAGGACTGCTTGCTGGCAACACGCTAATACCCCACTACCAAATCAACCGACTCAATCTCCGTCAGTTTTTTGACGGAGCAGATTGGGCAACAAGAGCCTCGCGTGCCCGCGCTCGACTGGCAATCGGCGCCGAGTACTTGTTAAGCATCCCGTCAATTTCCGCGATCGAAATCACAGTTGCCGCCGGATCGTCCGCAAGCCGCTGCCACGGAGCCTTCTCTCCATAGGAGTAGTCGCCAAAGATAATCACAGGCGTTCCGTACGCCAGAATCTCATCACCGGGCTTTGCGAGTAACCACTGTTCGGCCCAGCCATAGAGCCACTTCGCGTCTTCTTCGAGCAAACGAACACAGCCGTGGCTTGCGGGGTAGCCCGGCAAGTCGAACTGATGGAAGGACACTCCTGTTATGTCATCGATGTTAAAACACCACGGTAGTATCCAGCTCTGATTCACCGAGCTTCGCCTCTCTTTCGCTTTCCAGTTCGTGTGATACAGGCCAGCAGGCGTTGGTGTGGACTTCTTTCCGGTGCTGGTGGGACCCCATCGCACGAGCACGCCAAATTCATAGGCGCCAAAGGCCTGCGCCCGGCGCGAGACTAAGATCAGCTTTGGTATCGACCGGGCGCTCTCCACCTTGAGCGGCAGCGGCGAAACGCTCGCCAGGTCAGCTTGCGTATCCGGAATAACCAGCGACGCTCCGCTGCGCAGGTGTTTCCTGTCGAGTCGATTGATCTTCAATAAGAGATCGAAAGCATCGGAGCCCAATCGTGCCTCAAGCTCCTTGATTGATTTCTGCCCTTGAAGCGTCACGATTTCAAAGCGCAATGGTTTCGGCGTGACTGTCAGGGGAGGCGCGCCGACGATCCTCATCGAAGGGTTCTGCGAGTCCTCCGAATCCGGAATCTCGCTGGCGTTCGCTGTCTTATCTGTTCCGCGGCTGCGGTAAGCCAAAGCAGAAGCGAGAATGGAAATCACTATCAACGGTGAGAGCAATAACGTTGCTTGATTGGTTCGTTTCATAGCCGCGTTAGATGTGAACGCGGCGCTTTGGTTGCTTAGTCAGGTTCAGGAAGGTGGTGCCGAAGGGGGGACTCGAACCCCCACGGGTTGCCCCATACGCCCCTCAAACGTACGTGTCTACCAATTCCACCACTTCGGCATACCAAAAGACGCGTTGAACGTTTTCGTTTAACGTTCCGCCGCTCGAACTACTTGTCAGGGCTTCTTTCCGCTATCCGGCTTTGCCGGAGGTGTTGCCGGCTTCTGAGCGCCTGGCGCCGCCGGAGGCGCAGCGTTGCCCGGT
>DATNBZ010000018.1:0-5163 GCA_035607285.1 Blastocatellia bacterium
CGACGGGTTGAAACAGGATGTGCCGGAAAGGATCTCCAGGTTCCTGCATCCTCTTGTCGGTGGATTTGAGGGCGAAGGATGGGATTTCGGGCGAAAACCTCACCTCTCGGATCTCTACTATTTGATCGAAGCGATACCGGGCGTGGATCACATAACCAGTCTGGTAATGAACATGACTGGAGACGTGGATTCCGAGCGAAACCTGATCGCCTCGGGCAGCCACGAAGTGACGTGCAGGTTACAGGCTTGATGTCCGACAAACTGAAGTTTGTCGACATTAGCGGTTAAGACGGCCGAGGGTCACGAAGACGACAAACTGAAGTTTGTCGGACCGTATCGGACAATTTGATATGCCGATAACATTGCCAAATCTCGACGATCGAAGATACGCCGACCTGGTAGACGAAGCGCTGTCGATTATTCCGGCCCTCGCCCCGAATTGGACTAACCATAATCCGTCTGACCCGGGCATCACCCTCGTCGAGCTATTCGCTTATCTGACCGAGATGCTCGTCTACAGGCTTAACCGCATAACCGCAGAAAACGTGATTGCGTTCCTGACCCTGATCGACGCCCGCCCGAGAAATCCCGAAGACTATCGCGATCGCGCCGCCTTGACCGACGAGATCAGCAAGGTGGTGACCGAGCTTCGCAAGCCATACCGGGCCATCACCTGCGAGGACTTCAGCGAACTGGTCCTGCAGAATTTTCCCAGGGAGGTCGCGCGGGTCTTCACAACCACTTTGAAAGATAAACGCAGCGATAAGCGGGCCGTCGATTTCATCAGCGTATTTGTAATTCCCGTTTCACGCTCAGCCGTTTTGCTTCGACGCAACGAAGCCTACTACGATCACACCAGCGATCTGAGGACACCGGACAATATCGCTTTCCAACTTGTATCGGCGGAGCACAAGTATCTCTACGTTGGGAGAGAATCGAAATTCGACGCCATCAAGTTCAGCCTCAACGCGACGGTCTCGGACTACGAGCTGAAGTTTGAATACTCGACGGGCGGCGGCGATCTAACCGCGAACTCCGCGGACACCGTGCGATGGGCGCCTCTTACTGAAGCCGATCACAAGCTTTCGGATTTGACTTCAAACTGGGCCTCGAGCGGGCTCGTGCTATTCGAGCCGCCGGCGAATTGGCAAACATCAGGGCTCGACAGGAAATCCATGTTCTGGGTCCGCATTTCCGCAGCCAAACCGCCCACAATGCAAGATGACCCAAGCGCGTTTCAAGTAGCCGTTCAATCGGTCCCGGTCCTCCCGCCCGACACGAGCGATCGATCTGTTCTCAGTAGAATCAAGAAAGAGCTGAACAATCGCAGGCTGCTTACAACCAGAGTAAATGTAGCCGGGCCGTCGGATGAGAGGAACGCTTTCACGCTCTACAAGAAAATCGCGGTGAAAGATATTACACTCCACCGCAAGTATGACGCGCTCGAACCGGATGTGATCAAAGCCGCCAAAGAGGAACTGAGCCGGTTTTTCCATCCACTCATCGGCGGGCGCGACGGAAAAGGATGGCCGTTTGGCCGGGATGTTTATCTATCGGAGATCATCGAACGGCTTGCGGGTTTGAACGGCGTCGAGTTCGTAGAAAGCGGAGCAAAGCCGATACAGCTCATCGATCCGCGAACCGGACTGGCAAATGAAGAAACGTATGCCTTCGTAAAGCTGGAGCCATTCGAGCTGGTGGACTTCCGCGTAAACCAGAGCGAGTTTACAACCAGGCCGGCGCCCAACCCGCGATCGAGGCAAACCGGTCAAGAGGAATAATGTCGAGCAACCCCAAAACGCCCCGGGAGATGATGAAATATCTGCCGTCGATATTTCACGAGGACGAATTCCTCGCCGATTACCTGTCGGCGTTTGAGACTGTTCTTGTCGGTTCAGGTAATCAGCGTCTCCGTAGCCTTGAAGCCATCGTCGCCGACATCGCGCGGTACTTTAGTCCGAAGGACGCGCCCGAAGAATTCCTGCCGTGGCTCGCCGGCTGGATGGCCTTCGGAATGCGAGCCGACCTGAGCGTTGGGCTTCAGCGCGATTTCATGACGAAGGTCATCAGCCTGTACAAAACACGCGGTACGCCGGAAAGCATGAGAAGCCTTCTCCGGCTCTTCACCGGAGCCGAGCCGACGATCCTCGAAGGCGACGACCTGGACAACAAGGACAACAAGGATTGGAATGTCGACGATGGCTTCAAAAACTGGGTCGGAGACGGCAAGCCCGAACACGCCTTTGGTGTCCTGCTCTCCTTCGTGGACACCGAGGGCAAGGCGGACAAAACCTCGCCCGAGATAGGACGGAAGCTGTCGATTGCTTCCGCCTTGATCGACATTGAAAAGCCCGCTCACACGATGTTCTACCTGGTTCCGGTTTTTCCCAGTCTGAAGCTGCCGAAGTTCTCGAGCGAGGGGCGCGCGGCCGGCAATGTCGATTCCGAAGCACGCAGCCGCATCGGCTTTGATACGCTGCTTGGAACTCGGAATGGATCCAAATGAGATTGGAAGAAGAGACTAGTTGCTTGTAACAATGTTTCGATGGCGATTAAGGGCACTCCTGTATGGGCGGTCCTCCGTGGCCGCCCCTTAGTGCGAAAGAGCTTCCTCGAAGGAGGGGCGGCCACGGAGGACCGCCCATACAGGACTAGCGAATTCTCTCGTACGCTCCACAGTTTCGAATAGGAAAGGACCCGCGATGGCTCAAGAAAAACGCGTCAATTACTTCCAGGGAATGATGCTGGTCGATCAGGATTTCAAAGACGACCAGTACTATCACCGGCAGATGCGCCACAATCACAATCTGGAATTGCACACCTGGGGAGTCGTTCGAGGACTCGATGTCAGTATCGACAAAACCGTGGTGTCGGTTACAGAGGGGGTGGCCATCGATGCAACCGGAAAGGAAATAAGGTGGACCGGCGGCGCGATTCAGGCTGCCGGTTCCGCCGCTGACGGCAGTTACCTTGTCGTTGAATCTGCCGAAGAATTGCGCGACGTCTACCCTCAGATGACGGGAAAATATCTTCGCGTGATTGATATCGCAAAGTTCTCGTGGAAGAGCGCCAAGGCGGACAACGACGTCGTGTTGGCGGTGCTGACGCAGGGCCAACCCGACCCGAGCGTGCGCAGGAACGCGAGCAGCGTGCGCGTAAGCGGCAACAGTCTCGAGCTGCGCCCTTTGAGCAAGGACGGCTCGTTGCGCGTGATGATCGGGGCGAGCGAGCGAATGACGATTGGGCCTACCGGCAACGTCGGCATCGGAACGACTGACCCTCAAGCCCGGCTTCACCTCAAGTTTCCTGACGTAGCGAGAGGCAATGCGGCGGTGTTAAACCTCGAGGGAACGGATCACGTCTATATGCAGTTCTTTCCCCTCGGGTTCGCCGGCGGGCGGAAAGCCTGGATGGGATACGAAAGTGCTAATGAGAAAAACTTCAAGATCAAAAACGAATACCCTGATGCGCACCTTCTTCTCGCTTCAGGCAGCGGCAAGGTCGGCATAGGGACTTCCAAACCGGGTTTTACCCTGCAAGTCGGTGACACGGACAACGTAGTCGATGCGAGACTGTGCGTTGCCGGGAGAGGCGACACCGGTAACTTCCGGCAATGGACCTTGCGCACAGGCGATAAGGTTGATGCGACTAGTGATGCTGCAAAAACGAAAGAGATTCACAAGCTGAGAATTCGCGACGAGCAGGGTAACGCGGACCGATTAGTTATCAACCAGGAGGGCAGTGTCGGTATCGGGCTCACTGATCCACAGAACCCGCTGGAGGTCAGGGGTAGTGTTGCAATCAGATCGGGAATCTTGAAGTTCATGGATGAAAAAGGTGATTGGTATCCGGATAACTGGATCGGGATGTCGAACAGTGTTGAAGGAACATTAGCGACAAAATGGCTGCATGTCGGCGGCATCACCGACGCCTCAGCCAGAAGGGTGGCCCTCTACGCCGACATAACTTATGTGAGCGGCAAACTCGGCATCGGGACGACGAGTCCCTACGATAAGCTACAGGTGGGCGACGGCTATTCCAGAATTTGCATCAACCCAAGCCCCAAGGGCACCGATCAGAACCTCTACGATGCGGATTATGGGACGTCCTATCTTGGACTGAATGTAATAAAAGCGACCAACAAGTGGCATCGGGATGGCGATGGAACGACGAACAACGGGGCTTCGTTGATCTACAACACCATAAAAGGACAACTTTGTTTTGTCACCCTGGAACCTGGCGCCGCGGATTTGAACGCCGCCGACGTCACCAGCAGAAAACGCATGGTTATTGATGAGAACGGAGTCGGCATTGGAACAAGCGATCCTGGGTCATCCAAACTCAAGATCGCAAAGTCGGCGACTGATTTTGTGAATTATAGATTCGTAGAAACCGGCATGGGACAACTGGAGATTGTCGGCTGGAGTCAGGGCTGGAACATAAATGCAATGACGAACGAAAAGAATCTGTATCTGAACAGGGACTCCGCGGAGAGATCAAACGTATTGATAGGTCGTTCCGGAAAAGAACTATTCGTCAGAGGCAGTAACGGCAGCGTCGGAATCGGCACCTCGGACCCTCAGGCTAAACTGATGGTTAGAGGCGACGAAAGGTTGGTTCAACTCGGCAATTTCTGGACCTTCGGTGAGTCCAGCAAAGGGGAAATCTATAGTTCCCCTAGCGTAAAAATCGCCAACGCAGTAGCGCCCGGTGACACCGTAGAGATGGCCGGCGTAAGGAGAGTGGTAAGCGTGGTCTCTGATACCAATCTAACGACAAGCCCCTCGTTTCCTTACAACGCAGCACCAATACCTGTGTATGTTGTGCGGCCCGCCTCACCTTTTAGAGCGGATAATTATAAGGGGACCCAGGTATTCTCGATATCCGGCGAGGGTGACGCGGCTATTGCAGGTCGGATTTCGTGTGGAGGCTGGATAGCATTTAAGACATGGCACGGTTCGTACGTAACCGCAAACGACGATAAGAAAACGATGAGGCAGAATCCCACGGCACAAACCTGGGAGCAGTTCACCCTTGAAATGGCCTGCTCTCGCGAGTTCAAGGAGAACATATCCGACATCTCCGTAGAAGAAGAAATGACCACACTCGAAGCCTTAAACCCTATCAGGTACGATTACAAAGGCCAGAAAGCGTTTCGGCAGA
>DATNBZ010000020.1:0-151928 GCA_035607285.1 Blastocatellia bacterium
ACAAGATCGGCGCGCGCGTGAAGCCTGATACTTCTTCAACTCAGGGCGGGACCGCGGTCAGCGGAGGGCGAAATTGATTTCTGCCGAAGCCGTTGCCGGAAGCAGGCGGGTTGCGATCATCGGCGCCGGGAGCTGGGGAACTGCCCTTGCCATGGCCGCAGCCCGTAATCAGCATCACGTTGTGCTGTGGGCGCGCGAGCCGGAGGTTGCGAGCGCCATCAATCAGGCTCATCGCAATCCGCTCTACCTTTCCGATTTCGTTCTCGAAAATATTCGCGCCACCACAAACATCGAAGAGGCCGTCGACGCGGCCGACTTTGCGTTGCTCGTAGTTCCGTCGCATGCGATGCGTGAGATCATCTCGCGTCTTCTGCCTTCCCTGAACAACAAAGTCGTATTGGTCAGCGCGGCGAAAGGCGTCGAGAACAGCACCCTTATGCGGATGGAAGAGGTCGTCGCCGATGTGTTGCGCGAGCGCTTCGAGCCTCGCTACGTGGCGCTGTCGGGTCCGAGCTTTGCGCGAGAAGTTGCGGAAGGCGACCCGACCGCAATCGTAGCCGCAAGCCGTGATCGCGAGGCCAGTGAGTTGGTTCAGCTCTCCCTGAGCTCGAATGTATTTCGCGTCTACACCAACACTGATGTTGTCGGAACTGAGCTCGGGGGCGCGGTCAAAAACGTCGTAGCGATAGCGGCCGGCGTCGTGCGCGGGCTGGGCTTCGGGACAAACGCGGTGGCGGCGATCATCACGCGCGGGCTTGCGGAGATGACCAGGCTGGCTTTGGCCGAAGGAGCGCGTGTGGAAACAATGGCCGGGCTGGCAGGGCTCGGCGATCTGGTGCTAACTTGCACTGGTGAGCTTTCGCGCAATCGTCACGTCGGGGTCGAGTTGGGCCGCGGCCGAAGGCTTGAAGAAATACTCGGCGGCATGCGTGAAGTAGCAGAGGGTGTGAAGACTACTCGCTCGATTTTTGAATTGGGCCGGCGCCTCGGGATCGAGATGCCCATCACCGCAAGCATCCACGCCCTCCTCTATGAAGATAAGCCGGCGCTCGATGCCGCGAATGAACTGATGGGCCGCCCGCTCAAACGTGAGTGACTTGTCCTGGCGAGCTTTGCGGTCCTTTGCGAGCTTTGCGTCAACGTATTTTTGCCAGGAATACGTTAGCGCAAAGCTCGCTAAGGACCGCAAAGCTCGCTAAGACGCTTCTCCCAGGAAGAGAGATTACAATGTCAAACTATGTGCCACCGACAACACCAATTGGAGGGCCGACGGGTCAACCCCCGGGCCAGGCGTTTCCACCGCAGCAACAATTTCCGCCTCCACCGCCAAAGAAGTCCAACGTGCTGATGTGGGTCCTCGTCGGCTGCGGCTCATTCCTGATCATCGGGATAATCGCGGTATTCCTCGGCGGATACTTTGTCTGGAATAAAGCGAAGCAAGCCGGTTTCGACCCGGAGTTGATGCAGAATAAACCGGCGCTTGCGGTCGCCAAGATGGTCGTTGCCGCGAATCCGGATATCGAGTTGGTCTCCGCGGATGATGATAAAGGAACGATCACCGTCAGGGACAAGAAGACCGGCGAGACCGTGACCGTCAACCTCGATGACGCCAAAAACGGAAAGATAAAGTTCAAGAAGGAGGGCGAAGATGAGGTCACCCTCGAAGCGAAGGGAGAGGAAGGAAAAGGCTCGCTCGAGGTGAAATCGGCCCAGGGCAACGCGAAATTCTCGACGGGTTCCGTTGACAAACTCCCGGACTGGGTTCCGATTTATCCGGACGTGCAACTCGTCGGGAGCTACTCTGCGCAGAACAAGGATGGTCAGAGCGGAGGCTTTCATTTTGCGACGAAAGACTCGCCCACTAAGATCATCAGTTTCTATGAAGACGGGTTGAAGCGCGCCGGAATGGTGGTTAACACCAATCTATTACAGACTAACGGCAAGGTGTCGGGCGGCATGGCTACTGGTGAAGACACAGGCAGGAAGCGGATTATGTCGGTCAACGCTCTTACTAACGAGGAAGGCACGCAGGTGACGGTAGTCTACGAGGTCAAACAGTAGGCAAAGTCACGTTAGCCGTTTTCAACTATCGGTACGCGCTGCAAGCGGCGCTATCAACGGATACCAGAGCCGCCAGGACGAATCTGTAACCCAGGTAGACGCTCTCCATATTTACGTTTGATACTTTGTCGCTGCTGCTGTGAAGGTACTGCCGCCAATTCTTGGTCAGGCCGTGTATATCCAGCGTTGGAATGCCTTTCGCCTTGAAGGAATGCGCGTCTGAATCGGCTCCGACAAACGATGAATGAGCAAAAGGGATCCTCAATCGATCCGCCAGCTCTTCTGCGAGCACACCCAGCTTATGCCCGGAAGTCTCATCCGTCACTTGCGGAGCGCCCATTCCAAGACTGTCGATGTTGATCATCGCGCAGTATTGATTCTTCTCTTCCTTTGTAATCGCGCGAGCCATCGCCTCCGAGCCAACCAGCCCGTCTTCCTCCCTGCCAAAGGCCACGAAGAGAATCGTCTTGTTAGGCGTGACGTTTCGGAATGTTTTGTACAGGTGAGCCACCGTCACGATTCCCGTCCAGTTATCGATGGCGCCACAACCGTCCTCCACTTTGTCGTAGTGAGCCCCGACGATGATCTTCTCCTCCGACGTTCCCTTCTTGCGAACGACCAGGTTTTCGACTCCCTTGAGCTTTTCGACCGTGATCTCAGACGAAGACGCTCCCATCTTTTGGAACAGGGCTCTCGCCGCATCTTCCCGGTCCTGGTTCTTGCACGGAACATTCTTGAATTCGTCGGCTACCTGGTCACGAGTAGAGATGATGAGTTGTTGTTGCGCTGTCTGACTTTCAGCGAGCGTGAAGAGCCCGGCAGTTAGTAGAACAACCGAGATCGCGATCAGCATTTGCGTTTTCGACATAGAACCTCATCCGTGCAAATCCGTCGAATCAGCGTCATCAGCGGTCTATTCGTCGCGCGCAAACGGATAGACCACTGATGACACGGATTTGACGGGTTCACACGGATTCTTGCACATATAGTTCATAACGGAAACACTACGTTGGCATCCGCCTCGGAATCCGGTTGTATGTTGAGAACGCCGGTGGCAGCATGCTGGAGCGCTTTGAAAACGCCGACAGCCCCGTTCATGCCCAGAAACGGGGAACAAAAAATGGCGGCGAATAGTTTAAGCACTTAATCCCAGGTATTACGAGGCGGCGACATCACAAAACGGCAGTGAGGTATAGCGTGTTGATGATGAGTGAACGTGTCGGACTTGCCACAAAGACGCTAAGTCACGAAGCCGCACAAAGGAAGACTTTGTGGAGCCTCGCGTCTTCGTGCCTTAGTGGCGAGATTCTTCACAACACACAATTACCCCACTACAACAAACACCGGAGGCTTACAGATGGAGACTCTGTTCAAGGACGCACGCTACGGGCTTCGCATGCTGCTCAGGAGCCCGGGGTTCACGATCGTCGCTTTGCTCTCGTTAGCGCTGGGCATCGGCGCCAACACCGCGATCTTCAGCATGGTCAGCGGATTCCTGTGGGCGCCGCTTCCGGTTGAGCAACCCGGGCAACTCGTCTCGGTCTTTACGAGCGACACCAGGAACCCGGGACCGCTGCCGACTTCCCATCTCAACTACATCGACTATCGTGACAAGAACGAAGTCTTCTCCGACCTCCTCGCTTACACATTCGCGGGCGTGAGCCTGAGCGGAACCAGCGGCGAATCAAAACAGCTCACCGCGATTGTGGTCTCAGGAAACTACTTCGATGTGTTAGGCGTGAAGGCGCAATTGGGCAGGACCTTTCTGCCCGATGAAGATAAAACGCCCGGCGCGCGGCCGGTCGTCGTGTTGAGCTACAGCGCGTGGCAGCGAGACTTTGGCGGCGATCCTTCGATCGTCAACCGAACAATATCGCTGAACCGGCACGATTATTCGGTAGTCGGAGTTACACCAAAAGATTTCACCGGAACGGACCTGGGCGGGGGACCCGATCTGTGGGTGCCGATGATGATGCACGATCAGATGCAACCGGGCTTCGATTGGTACAACACCCGGCGAGGATTGTTTCTGGCAATGATCGGCCGGCTCAAACCCGGGATGAACGTCGCGCAAGCCCAGGCTTCGATGACCGCGCTCAGCTCGCAGCTCGAAGAAGAGTATCGCAAGGACAATGAAGGACGCGGCGTCAGGCTGATTCCGCTGCTGACCGCTCGCAAGGATCCGGGCGGAGACGGACAGGTTGCGTTGACGACGAACGCCCTGATGGGAGTCGCCGGCATTGTTCTGTTGATCGCTTGCGCTAACGTGACCAACTTGCTTCTGGCGCGCGCAACAAAACGAAAGAGGGAAATTGCCATTCGCCTCGCGTTGGGCGCCGGACGCTCGCGGCTGATAAGACAATTCCTGACTGAAAGTTTACTGTTGTCGGTAGCCGGCGGCGCGATAGGTTTCCTTGTAGCCGTCTGGTCAAAAGACGTCCTTCGCTCGCTGATACCATTCGGCTTCGGCCCGAACCAACAAGAGAAGGGCCTCGATCCGCGAGTAATCATATTCGCGCTGATTATCTCGATTCTCAGCGGAGTATTGTTCGGGCTCGCGCCGGCGCTACAAGCTTCGAAGGCTAATCTTGTCCCGACTTTGAAGGGCGAGATCACAATGCCGGAAGGCTCGCGAGGATTCAGGTTCAATCTTCGAAAGGCCCTGGTCGTATTTCAAGTCGGGTTGTCTCTGTTTGCGCTAATCACCGCGGGCTTGTTTGTGCGAAGTCTGCAAAAGGCGCAGTCGGTGAATCCGGGCTTTGACGTGAACAACGTTGTGTTGATGGCGTTCAACCTCGGACGCGAGGGCTACAGCGAAGCTCAGGGAAGGAATTTTCATCAGCAGGTGGTCGACCGAATCCGCTCGGTGCCGGGTGTGGTCAACGCTACCATCGCGCGAGATCGGCCGTTTGGCGGCGGGTTCTCGAGAAGCATTTTTCTCGAGGGACAGGAACCAACGCCGGGCGGGCGAGGCGTGCTGGTGCAAACCAACAACATCGGACTGAAGTTCTTTGACACGTTGGGCATCTCGCTGCTGCGCGGCCGGGATTTCACGGAAAACGATTCTCAACAAGCGCCGAAGGTGCTGATCATCAACGAAGCAATGGCGAATCGCTTCTGGGGAGATCAGGATCCGATCGGCAAGCGCCTGAAGTTGTTCGGCGATCAGGATTACCGGCAGGTCGTCGGCATAGTCGGCGACAGCAAGTACAACAGCCTGACCGAGGCTCGACGGCCGTTCATGTACATTCCGCTTCTGCAGGAGTACGCGCCGCAAGTCAATCTCCACGTTCGAACTTCGGCCGAGCCGAAAGGGCTGGTGGCGGCGCTGCGCGGCGAAGTGCAGGCGGTTGATGCGAGCCTTCCGGTGCTCAACGTCCAGACCTTGAGCGAACGCGTCGAGAACTCGCTTGGCGGCGAACGGACGCAGGCGACGCTGCTCGGCTCAGGCGGGTTGCTGGCGCTGTTGCTTGCGGCGGTCGGGCTGTACGGCGTCATGTCCTACACGGTCGCCCAACGTACTCGCGAGATTGGCATAAGAATGGCGCTGGGAGCCGGCCGCGGGAATGTGATGGGGCTGGTGCTCAAGCAAGGCGTGACGCTCGTAGGGGCCGGCGTCGTGTTAGGACTCGGCGCCGCGTTCGGGATCACGCGACTGCTTGCGAGCCTGCTCTTCGGTGTGAGCGCGGTCGATCCGCTGACCTTCATCGGCACGTCGGTTGTATTGTTGGCCGTCTCTCTGTTGGCGAGCTACATTCCGGCCCGCCGGGCTACGAAGGTCGATCCATTGATTGCGCTTCGGTACGAATAGCTTCGAGGAAGCGGGCGTTAAGGAAGCGGGCGTTCAAGAAGCGGGCGTTCAGAGCACCGACTTTAGTCGGGCAGTGGCTTTCGATGTCTTCAGTTTCGCTAGGCACTGGCCGACTAAAGTCGGTACCCTGAACGCCCGCTTCCAAACGCTCAACCCTGAACCACGAACTCTGAACCCCGAACCCTGAACCCCGAACCCTGAACCCCACACCCAACCACATTCCTGCGTTCGCCAGAACTATTCCAACGTAACAAGCGTTTGAGGCGGCAGTGTTTCAGAGCACCAGATTTGCGAAACCAATCTGGAACTCTGAACCACGAACCCTGAACCCTGAACTCTGAACCCTGAACTCTGAACACGAGTTGGCGAGGTGCTTGATGGAAACTCTACTGCAGGACGTTCGTTACGCGATTCGAGCAATGCTCAAGAGTCCCGGCTTTACCGGCGTGGCAATTCTATCGCTTGCGCTGGGGATCGGAGCGAACGCCGCGATCTTCAGCCTGGTTAACCTGATTCTCTTTCGCCCGCTTCCGGTCCTTGAGCCGTCGCGCATCGTCGAGCTCACGCCGACCAGGCAAGGAAATGAGTTCAACAACTTTTCTTATCCGCTCTACCGAGACTTCCGCGATAAGAACGAGGTGTTCGAGTCACTCGCCGTTTATCGCTTCGCGCCCATGAGCCTGAGTCGTGAAGGCAACAACGAGCGGATCTGGGGCTACATTGTGTCCGGCAATTATTTTGACATGCTCGGCGTGAAGCCCGCCGCCGGACGCTTCTTCACACAGGAAGACGATCGCGTGCCTGGCGCGAGTCCCGTGGCGGTGGTGAGCTACGGCTGCTGGAAGCGGCGTTTCGGAGGCGATCCCAATCTGGTTGGAAAAGAGATCACCATCAACGGCGGTCGCTTCGACGTAGTGGGCATCGCTCCCGAAGGCTTCGGTGGAACGGTAATAATCTTTACGCCGGAGATCTGGGTGCCGGCGATGATGGCGCGGCAAGTCGAGCCGGGCTCGAACTGGCTGGATTCACCCACGAACGGAGTGTTGTTCGCGCTCGGCCGGTTGAAGCCGGGAGTCACCGAGGCGCAAGCGGCTCAATCGCTTGATGCGCTGACGGAATCGCTTGTCGGCGTGTATCCGCACATCGAAGGCCAGACGATGGTGCTTTCGCCGCCCGGGTTGGTGATCCCGGCGCTCCGCAATGGAACGCTCGCGTTTTCATTTGTTCTGATGGCCGCGGTGGGGTTGGTATTGCTGATCGCCTGCACGAACCTCGCCAACATGCTTCTTGCACGAGCGACGCGCCGCCGCAAGGAGATCGCGATTCGCTTGTCGCTTGGAGCCAGCCGCGCGCGGCTCATTCGCCAGTTGCTAACCGAGAGTGTATTGCTCGCGCTGATCGGTGGAGTGATTGGCTGGCTCGTAGCGGTGTGGATGGTGCGGCTAGTCGGCGCGTTCAAACCGCCGGTTGATTTTACGTTGACCATAGACCTGAAACTCGATTGGCGAGTGCTTCTGTTCTCGTTGGTTGTTTCTTTGATCAGCGGGGTGATTTTTGGATTGATGCCCGCGTTGCACAGCACAAGGTCTGACCTGGTATCGGCGCTCAAAGCTGAAAGCCTTGCAGCCGGCCACAGCCGATCGCGTTTGCGAAGCTCGCTGGTTGTCGCGCAGATAGCGTTCTCGCTGGTGTTGCTGGTGGCGGCGGGGTTGATCGTGCGCAGCCTGCAACAGGTGCAGATGATCGGGCCCGGGTTCAGGACCGAACGCACGCTGACTATGTCGGTTGACCTTGGCTTGCAGGGCTACACCGAAGCGCGCGGACAGGAGTTCTACAAGGAACTGATTGCGCGCTCGGAAGCGTTGCCCGGCGTGCGCTCCGTTTCGCTGGTGAACTACCTGCCGCTTGCGATGAATCGCAACACCACGAGCATCTACATCGAAGGCCAGCCAACACCTCGCCCCTCCGATGTGCCCGAGATTCAAAACAGCACCGTGTGGCCGAAGTATCTCGAGACGATGGGCATACCGCTCGTCGATGGCCGTGAATTCACGATGCAGGACGATAAGAAGGACCAGCGCTTCGTGATGGTCAACGAAACTTTCGCGCGCCGCTTCTGGCCGGGCGAGAGCGCGTTGGGCAAACGAATTCGCAGCAGAACGGATGGACCGTATTGGGAAGTCATCGGAGTTGCGAAAGACGGCAAGTACTGGAGCCTCGGCGAAGACCCGCAGCCGTTTATCTACTACCCGATGGTGCGCGATTACGAAGGTTCAGCGGCGTTGATCGTCAGCGCCGATTCGGAACCCACCGGGCTCATCAACGCCCTTCGCCGCGAAGTGCAACAGATGGATCCGAATCTGCCGGTCTACGACGTGAAGACGATGAACGACCACATGCGGTTGTCGCTGTTCCCGTTGCGCGCGGGCGCCTGGGTTGCGGGCAGCTTTGCGTTGCTCGCGTTGACGCTTGCGGGTCTTGGCATCTACGGCGTGATGGCGTACTCGGTAAGCCAGCGCACTCGTGAGATAGGCATCAGAATGGCTCTGGGAGCCACTTCCAGTAATGTGCTCAGCCTGGTTGTCAAACAGGGAATGCGTCTCGCGTTGATTGGGCTTGGAGTCGGTCTGGTTGGTTCGCTTGCGGTTACTCGGCTGATGTCGAGCGTGCTTTATGGAGTGAGCGCAACGGACGTGATGACATTCACATTGGTTTCCGCGTTGTTAGCGGTGGTCGTGCTTGCGGCTTGTTACATCCCGGCTCGCCGCGCGGCGAGAGTCGACCCGATGATCGCGTTGAGGTATGAGTGAAGATTTGAGGCATAGGTGAATGTAAGATTCACAATCGACGTTTGAGAAGCAGATCCCTCTCAGCCATGTCCTTCTGTCGAAACTCTTCATAGCGGTTAACCTAGTTTTCAATTGATCTATCTTTGCCTCACTTTGCAAGCCGTGTATGATTGTGAGCGCTGAAAGCGCGCGTCAAGTTGACCGAATGAGAGGGTCGATGATCTCGAACGATGAGCCAGTCTATCTAGATGCCTTGGGTCACTACGAGTTGGCCAAGCAACTGGGCCATCGTGTGCTGAAGTGTCCCCCTCCATACGTTATCGGCGTATGTGGGTCATGGGGCTCCGGCAAAACAAGCTTCCTAAAAATGTTATGGGCGTATCTGGGGGGACCGGTTGAACTCGTTGGCCGGAAATTTGGAGGCTTGCGTGATGATGAGCGCGCGAAATGGTTCAATGAACCGCAGGACGACTTTAGTCCCCTGCTCAATAAGAGAAAGCTGGAGCTGATTTGGTTCAACCCCTGGCAGCATCAGTTCGAGACAAGCCCCCTCGTGGCGCTGCTGAACGAAATACGCAAGCACTTTACAATGCCGCGGAAGGCATACGACGAAGCCGGGAGGCTCATTGACGTTGCAACTCACGCTACCCTCAACGCTCTTGCAGATTTCGGAAAGGAACTCAAGATTCCGATCCCAGGCGCGAAAGGGATCATGGAAAGGGGCCGCGAATATGAAGGCGAGCACTTTTCAACAGGACTGGCTTCGCAGCGTTTCCGCGATTTCTTTGAGGAGGCAATTCGTTCAGTCACCAAGAAAGGATTGCTGGTAATCTTCATTGACGATCTCGACCGCTGCGAAGGTGACGTCGCTTATCATCTGCTTGAGGCACTAAAGCTTTATGTCAATGCGGATAACTGCATCTACGTTCTTGGGCTTGATCAGAACCACCTTGAGAGATCAATAGCGAAAGCATTGTCCGGGGAAGCAGAAAAGTGGCGTCATCGACCTCTCGCACGGGACTACCTCAGCAAGATATTTCAGAACCTTTACCATCTACCGGTTCCGCGTCATACGTCACGGTACGTCGACGCCTTACTCGATGCAGACGACCCTGCCTTTAAGGCGCAACTTGGCCAGCTCTTTGGCCTAAATAATGCTGACTGGAAACTACTTGTAGAAGCGCTTGACGACAACTTGCCTCACAACCCTCGTAAGATTAAATCGTTCATTGGGTCGTGGAAACTGTATCTTGATTCACTCATCAAGCCGGAAGGGCCCTCGGATAAGCTCGATTGGCGCCTGACATTGATACTGCATTATCTGGCGCAGTTTGAAGAGCCGCTCTTCCGAAAAGTTGAGGAGGCTCCCGCTTTCTACAGCGATTATATCATCCGATACTCCCGTGATGGCATCAATCGACACCCGTTGTTCGAGGGACTCGAGTTGCCTTACAGCACACCCTCGGCTGGATCAGAGGCTGACGAGAAGGGCGGACTCCCCTCGCCAGCGTCTGCTGCAGCGGCGGCCGATGAGTCTCAGGATAACAAGAAGGATGAAAAACAAATCGAGGTTCAACCACGGATCTTTTGGATTAGTCGGTTGATTAACGGGCTTGCAAAAGAGACGAGATTTAAGCTCGATGATGAAACCGTTCATCGCCATCTTCTGAGATCTGGTGGTAAGACACCCGAGCCGCCGCCCCCATTGCCTATTGTCCCAGGGGAGGCCACCGAATGACGGGTGTGATCAAGAAAGACCTCGAAGGCGATTACAAGTTATTGCTCTCATGGCGCTATAACAGCGTCGAGTTCCTTGGTCTACCTAGCCTGAAAGAGAATCGCCCGTTGACGCTCGAAGAGATATACATACCTCTGAGCTTTGCGTGGGAACAAGGTAGTGACAAGCGTGTCTACCTACCTGAAGCTCTAGAGACGAGCCGGCAACTGGTCATACTAGGCGACCCAGGTTGCGGAAAGTCTACCCTGATTAAATTGGTTACCTACTCATTCGGAAGAACTGAACCTACACCACTCTCCCAGCGTTTTGGCCCGCTCGTGCCGGTGCCCATCATTCTGCGGGACTACCATGTTGGCTCATGGCAATCTAAAGAGGACATGCTGGACGATTTCATTGGCCAACTCGACGAAGATATTCGTGATCGTGTCAGTGTGGGATGGCTATTGAGGGCATTACAAGAAGGCCGTGGCTTATTGCTCTTAGATGGCTTGGACGAAGTGGGAAGCAGTGAAGACCGCCTACATCTCAGAAACGACATCGTGCGCCCTTTACTTTCGATAATGCCCGAGAGTTATGCAATTCTCACTAGTCGGATAGTCGGCTATGAAGAAGTGCCATACGGACATGACGAGGTTGGCATACTTCCACCCTTACTTCCTCGGTGCTACGTAGCGCCGTTCACTGATGAGGATATCGACCAGTTCATCACACGCTGGTATGCGGCTCGCGAGCCTAACCCTGAGCGCAGGCGTACTGGGCTTCACTCGCTCGGCCAGGCCTTGCACCAGAATGACCGGATCAAGCGGCTGGCCACCAATCCTTCCCTGCTGACCCTGATGGTCTTGATCCATCGCGTCACGGCCCATCTACCGTCGGGCCGTGTGAAGCTCTACGACAAGATAGTCGAGGCCTATCTTGAGACCATCCAAACCTATCGGAAGCTCGGTCAATACCCAGCTTCGCTCGACCAGATGAAGCGCTGGCTTGCGAGGGTCGGTTGGGAGATGCAGTCCAGCCGCGTTGGCGCTGGGGAAGGGGAACTAATGGTGCCACGCGATGACATCGTGGCATGGCTCACCGATGCCATCGATGTGGATCGCGTCGGCGCGGCGGCGGAAGCTGCCCAGTTCTTAGACTACGTGGCGCGCCGTAGTGGACTCTTGATTGAGCGCAAAAACGATGTGTTTGCATTCGTTCATCTGACTTTTCAAGAGTACTTTGCCGCGTTTCATCTGCGCGGCAAACTTGGACGCTTCGATGATTTGGCGAGCACGTCTGGCTTCCTAGTTGCGCAGGTTCACTGGCACGAAACGCTTAGCCTTTTGTTTGAGATGCTGGCCGAATTCCCGGGAGCAGGGGACGATTTGTTGAATGAGATAGAGGAACGAACGAAAGGGTTTCCCGATAAACGCGTCGGCGCGGCGGAGTTCGTCGCGGATTTATTATTGGACGACCAGAGCGGACTTGGTTTGCGTAGACAGACACAGGCGGCGGCCTACGCGCTAGGCGTAGCGACCGGCAGTTTCGATGAGGCAGTACTCGCGAGATTAAAACAACTCCCAGCAGACCGGTTCGAACAACTGGTCCGCAAATGGTTGGAGAAGGAACTCTGGCGTGCGAAACCGGAAAAACTGGGCCGCGATTTCTTTGTTGTTGGAGGTGATCTATTAGAGGACTGGTCACGCGTGTTGGGAGAATGGGTGACTGCGCGCGGCGAGTTGCCATGGAGTGACTCGCAAATCGAAGACATCATTCTCATTGCCGGAGAGAGTCCCGAGGTGCACCGATGGGCGACGGAGTCGCTGCCTCTGAGCGGATGGCTGAAGGCTCGATCCTTGAGCTGGCATCATTACGGTTTGGCGAATCTGGCCGAGCTCAACTTGACTACATTGCTGGAAGCTAATGATGAGTGCCCTCGGCATCAACTGCTAACTCAATTTGGTCTCGCTTCAGCTATCTCGGGCTCGGAGCTCATAAGGGTCTCGACGGCTTTGGCTTTCCATCAGAGGCCTGATCAGCCTGTAGTCCGGGCGTTGAGAGGAATTGAGGAGATCCTTCAGGATCGCGTTAAGCGCTATGCTCGGATGCTGGCTCTAGACTTGGCTATGGGTCAGGCTTCTCCTCGGGATCGGGCACGAGTAGCGAGCCGAGGTCTGATTGTGGACCCGTATCTGGATGAACCTTTGGTTGGCCCTCTATTTCGTTCTTTGATCCTCTCTTCGCGTCTTCAACTGGCTTCAAATCTCGAATTGGCAATCTCATCATCAAAGCCGAAGCTGAGCGAAGAAAACAGAAAGATTGCCGCGCTCGCCGATGCAGAGTGTCTGTTCTTTTCACCTAAGACCTCACCCAAGCAATTCAATATCACAACGCGCAGTCTAAAAGAAATGACAACGGCCCAGGATGAATGGACTCAACTGCTCGCCCTCTCCGCTTTGCTGATGCTCGGTGCAGGGACACCGAAAGCCTGCGGCAGCCGCAATGAGTTACTCGATAAGGCCATGAGGCAACCTCAAGCGTTCAGCTTTCCGCAAAAGGTGCGGCTGGAGACGGACACCCCCGCCTTCCACGAATCGCTTCCGAAGCTCATGCGTATGGTCTTCCTGCACGACCCCGACGATCCGTGGCTTTTGCCGGAGAAGCTTGATCGCTCGAATCCCGAGTCGCGTTTTTTCGTTTCTAGCCCACGCGAGTTCTATGCGCTCGCAGCCGAGGTTCTCGACCCTGAAGGCAAAACCGAACTGGCAGAATGGCGGAATAGTGATTGAGCACCGAGGCTTGCAAAGACACCTTCAATAATCGCACAAATGATGGATTAATGGAGAGCATTCAAGACATTCGTTACAGCGCTCGCTCGCTGACTAAGACTCCGGGCTTCACGGCGGCTGCTGTTAGCGTGCTTTGCGCTCGGCATCGGAGCTAACACGGCTGTCTTCACCGTAGTCAAGCCGTGCTGCTCCAGGCGCCCCCGCAGTTGTTCTTCAGCGGTGATGATTGTGATTGCGATTTCGTCAGCGGGAATGAGCACCAGTCGCTCGCGGATCTTTGGATTGCCCCATGGGTTCAGGCTGAGATGATCCGTATCCAACACGTACAAGTTACTGGTCCGATTCGCCAGTATTATTCTCCTGCCGATTGCGGGAAATCTCAGTCATAAAGTCGTCATAGGTGGGATCATCACGCAGACTGCCGTGAACCTCCAACCACGGGTTTGCGGAGACAGGCGAGGGCGATTCGTCTATCTCTGGGAAGAGCGGCCTTTCACCTTGTGCCGCGCGGGTTTCATTCAGGGCGTGTTTCAAGTGCTCGAATGTCTCCCGCTGTTCACTCTCATCCTCTTCCAGAAAACGGTCAAGCACCGCCAGCGCGGCTGGGACATCGATTTTATGCAGCACGAAACCGGAAGTACGCGGACGATCGATAGCCAATTCATCCGCCGCTCGATGAGCGAGGCCGTCGTCTGACAATATACTCGGTTGATTCATTTCTGCGGACTCCCATTCATCGTCTTATGGCTTGCATTGTAGCACAAAGATGCGGTGTCCCAGGAGGTTACACTGTCAGGCGTCCTGCGCTACTATTGCGTCCAGCAGAGTTTCGCGCGTGAGGCGTTCAATGGAGACTATCCTTCAACACATTCGATACAGCGTTCGGTCGCTGATAAAGACCCCAGCCTTCACGGCGGTTGCGATCGTCGTTCTTGCGCTTGCCATCGGCGCCAACACCGCGATCTTTACCGTAGTCAACGCCGTGCTGATTCGGGCGCTCCCTTATCCCAATTCGGATCGGCTCGTGATGCTCTGGGAAACAAATCCGCGGTTCCAGATCGGAATCGATACGCTGCCCGTTACGCCAGGGACTTTCATGGATTGGCGAGAACAGAGCAGCGTCTTCGAACATATCTCAGCGCTGGGAGCCGGGCGTTTGAATCTGTCGGGCTCGGGTGAGCCTGAACGAATCAGTGGCGCCACCGTCTCTGCAAATTTCTTTCGATTGATGGGTATTGAGCCGAAGCTCGGTCGGGCGTTTCAAGACGACGAAGAGAAGCCCGGCGCAACCAAGGTGGCTGTCATAAGCCATGCGCTTTGGCAGAGGCGCTTCGGTGGCGCGGAGGATATTGTTGGGAAACCGATGACGCTCGACGGCGAGAGCTACACTGTAATCGGCGTCGCACCGGAAGGATTCCAGTTTCCACGCGCACGCGAGCTTCCTTACTTCGTCGGCGTGTCGTCGGCAACAGAGCTATGGCGACCGATGATTCAGTCGGAAGATTTCATTAGTAAGAAACGCGCGAATCATCAGATGACGGTCATAGCGAAACTCAAACCCGGCGTTACTCGCGAGCAAGCTCAAGCCGAGATGACTGCGATCGCCTCGCGGCTCGAGCAAGCCTACCCGGAGAACCAGGGAATCGGCGCGAAGGTCGTTCCGCTAAGCGAGCAAGTCGTCGGCAACTCCAGAATCGCGTTGCTTGTATTGATGGGCGCGGTTGGATTGGTTCTGTTGATCGCGTGTGCGAACGTCGCCAACCTGATGCTCACTCGAGCTTCGGGAAGAAGGAAAGAGATTGCTATTCGAATCGCGCTCGGCGCAAGTCGCCGGGACGTAATACGTCAACTGATGAGCGAGGCCCTGCTCCTCTCGCTCGCAAGCGCAGTCGCCGGAACGCTGTTGAGTCTCTGGGGCGTCAAAGCGATGCTGGCGCTAACGGGCAAAAATCTTCCCCGGCTGAACGAAGTCACTGTCGACCCGACGGTTCTTGGATTCACCGTAGCGATCGCCTTGCTGACCAGTCTGTTCTTCGGACTGACACCCGCGTTGCAAGCTTCAAAAATCAATCTCGTCCAGACGCTGAAGGACGGCTCTCGAGGACAGTCAGGCGGGCGAGGTGCGAATCGCGTTCGCGGCGCGCTGGTTGTTGCGGAAGTTGCTCTCTCGCTGGTGTTGCTGATCGGCGCCGCGTTGATGATCAAGAGTCTTGCGCAACTGCTCGAGGTCGATCCGGGCTTTAAGACCGATCGCGCGCTCACAATGAACATAGCGTTGCTCGGATCAAAGTACCCGAGCGCGAATCAGCAAATCGGTTTCTTCGACGAGGTTCGCCGTCGCGTCGAGGTTTTGCCCGGCATCGAGTCTGTAGGGTTGATCTCATCGGCGCCTCTGAGCGGAGGAGTCTACGCGGGAGGCTTCTCGATCGAGGGCCGTGGGCCGAGGTCGGCGAATGAAGACCTCTCGGCCGACAGACGAATGATCAGCCCCGAGTATTTCAACGCTCTTCAGATTGCGCTCATCAAGGGCCGCTACTTCACCGAACGCGATAATCAAGCGTCGACCGGGGTCGCGATTGTGAGCGATTCGTGGGCGCGACGGTTTGTGCCGGACGACGATCCGATTGGCAAGCGCATCAAGCTTGGCGGCCGCGACTCGACTCGACCGTGGCTTTCGATTGTTGGAATAGCCGGAGACGTTCGAGACACCGCGCTCGAATCGGATGCGCGGCCTTGCGTGTATTTGCCTTATTCGCAGTTCCCGGCTTCGAGTATGTCTCTTGTTGTGCGCACCGCGGTCGATTCCAGAGCCGAGTCAAAAACCTTGGTGCCCGCGATTCGAAGCGAGGTGTGGGCGATCGATAAGGACCAGCCGGTAACGGACGTAAAGACGATGGACGAATACGTCTCGGATTCGGTTTCACCGCGTCGCGCGAACGCGCTGCTGCTGGCCGTGTTCGCGGCGTTGGCGCTTGCGCTTGCCTCGATAGGAGTCTACGGAGTGATGGCTTATTCGGTGGCGCAGCGAGTTCGCGAAATCGGTATCCGGATGGCGCTTGGCGCGCAGAGGTCGGATGTTGTCAGGCTGATCGTCGGAAGCGCTATGACTCTCGTGTTCGCGGGTGTGGGGATCGGGCTCGCGAGCGCGCTGGCGTTGAGCCGCGTGTTATCGAGCTTACTTTATGGAGTGAGCGCGACCGATCCAATGACTTTTGCTTTCGTTTCTGTTTTGCTTGTGTGCCTGGCATGGTTCGCAAGTTACATCCCGGCCCGCAGGGCTACAAAGGTTGATCCGATGATTGCCTTGCGACACGAATGATCGTCCCGCTAATCTTTGCGTGCTTTGCGGACCTTTGCGAGCTTTGCGTTAAACGAATTTCTGCTTGAAAGAGCGATACGTTTAACGCAAAGCTCGCAAAGCACGCAAAGGCATACTTCAATGACTAGCCCAAAGGAGTCGTAGTGACCAAACAAGCAAGCGGAGCCTTCGACGTGAAGGTAATTCCTCATACTGACGACGAACCCATCGAACCGACCATCGGCAGGATGATTATCGACAAGCAGTATCACGGCCCTCTCGAAGGAACCGGCAAAGGCCAGATGCTGACGGGCGGCACCGACGTGCAGGGTTCGGGTGTCTATGTGGCGATCGAACGAGTCAACGGGACACTGGACGGCCACAGCGGCACTTTCTTACTGCAGCACGGCGGCGTAATGACGCGCGGCGTCCCGCAGCTCACGATCACCGTGGTTCCGGATTCAGGAACCGGTGATCTGGTTGGGCTCATGGGCACGATGATGATCAACATCGTCGATGGAAAACACTTTTATGAATTCGAATACACGATTACCAAATCGTAATAAGACTCGTGCGAATCTTCCGCTGAGTTTTGCGCGCGGCCGAGAGGTAGTTTCATGAAGTTCGGTTTGTTTGGGATCAACTTTGGTGTAGCGGGCGACGTCAACGCGATGATCCACATCGCGAAGGCCGCCGAGGCAGCCGGGCTCGAATCGGTGTGGACCGGTGAGCACGTCGTGCTTCCTGACCCGCGTGTGGCGCCCTCGCCTTCGGATCCTCAGACTCCGCTTCTCGATCCCGCGGTGGCGCTCAGCCATATTGCCGCGCACACTTCGCGGCTACGACTTGGCACGGGTGTGATTATCCTGCCGCAACGCAACCCACTGGTTCTTGCAAAGGAGCTTGCGTCGGTCGATGTCGTTTCGCAGGGCCGGCTGATCTTCGGTTTAGGAGCGGGCTATCTCGAACCGGAATTCCGGGCGCTCGGCGCGCCTTTCGAAGACCGAGGCGCGGTGACAGACGAAGCCATCGAGGCAATCAAGGCTCTTTGGACGATGGAGAAGCCCGCTTACAAAGGCCGGTTCTTTTCATTCGAAGGCATCGACGCGCAGCCTCGTCCGGTACAGAAGCCGCACCCGCCGATTGTCGTCGGCGGGATGAGTCGCAGCGGAGCGAAACGCGCCGCCCGATATGGAAACGGCTGGTACGGCTTTCTCACTGATCTTGAAGCGACCGCCCAAAGCATCGAATGGATTCGAGATTACATAGCAGGCGGTGCGCGTCCCGACGAACTGGGCGAAGTCGAGATATCGGTTACGCCCCCGATGCGGCTGACGACTGCGGTAGTAGATAAGTACGCCGAGATCGGCGTGCATCGGCTCATCCCGATGTCGAACGCAACGTCGTTGGGCGAGGTCCTTCGGTTGGTGGACGATATCGGTGAGATCGCGTCGCGGTGAAATGGCTGCCGAAAACGTAGCGTCACTAACTCCCGGAGTGGTGTAACAGTATTTTGCTCCCCCGCGTCCTCGGCGTCCCTGCGGTTCTCTTGATCGGTGTTGGGGATCAACCGCAGAGGACGCAGAGGACGCCGAGGGGCAACGCACGATGTCCGCTCCCTAACTCCAAAAAGATGGTGTATTGTCTGCCGATCGACATATAATGCCAAAGTAAGCTTGAGCCGCAACAGAGGCGTGACGGAGTTGCAATCGTGGAAACCCTGCCGAAACTAACAAGCGCAGACCTGGGACTCTTGCCGGAGGACGGCAAACTGTACGAATTGATCGATGGAGAACTCTACGTGTCTCGACAACCGTCCTGGGATCATCAGTATTCGTGTGTTCGCTTGGCCAGATTTCTAGATGAATGGAATGAGCAGGCTGACCTCGGAGTTGTTAACGCCGCGCCCGGTGTGATCTTTGCCGAAGATGATGATGTCGCTCCCGACCTGGTTTGGATAAGTCACGGCAAGCTAAGCACTGCGCTTGGTGAAGACCGAAAACTCCACTCCGCTCCTGAGTTGGTCATTGAAGTGCTATCGCCCGGCTTCGCCAACCAGCAGCGTGATCGGCAGGCAAAACTGAAACTCTACAGCCGGCGCGGAGTGGTGGAATACTGGATCGTGAACGGACTAGAACATGAAGTGGAGGTCTATCGCCACGACGGGATCAGCTTACGCTTTTGCGTGACACTTGGTGGTGAAGATCTCCTGGAGTCGCCCTTGTTGCCAGGATTCTCCTGCCGCGTGAGCAAGCTCTTCTTCGAGGGTTCACCGGGGGCCTAAGCAGCACAATACTCATGCTGCTTCTGGGAAACTGATTTCCCGCAAGTGGACACAGCCACAAAAGGGGCCCGCCCGGGCTCGACCTAACACGAATCATTTAAGCACTTATCGGTACGAACTTTCTGGCACGCGGCTTGGCTAACAAGCAGCCTTGTACTAGTGAGGTATTAGTCATGTCTGCTGTAGTTCCTGCTGCTCCGCGAACCCTGATCGCCGACGATCAACCCGACGTGCTTGAAGCGCTCCGCCTCCTGCTGAAAGGCGAAGGCTACGAGACCCACGCGGTTACCACCCCCTCGGATGTGATCAAGGCCTTGAAGGCTAATGACTTTGATCTGTTGTTGATGGATCTGAACTACGCGCGTGACACGACGTCGGGTCAGGAAGGGCTCGACCTGTTGTCACGAGTCCAGGCCGTCGACAGCACGCTTCCCATAGTTGTCATGACTGCGTGGGGAAGCGTCGAGCTTGCAGTCGAAGCGATGCGCCGGGGTGTGCGGGATTTCGTGTTGAAGCCCTGGGAAAACAATCGGCTGCTCACGATCCTACGGACTCAAATCGAGATGGGTTACGCGATGCGCAAGACAGCGCGGCTCAAGACCGAACAGGAGCGCGAGCTTGTCGAAGCGCGAGCCATTCAGCGGCGGCTTTTGCCAACCGAGATTCCTCAGATCGACGGCGGCCGAATCGCCGGCGCGTGGAGACCGGCTCGCACGGTGAGCGGCGACTACTTTGATGTGTTGAAGTTCAGCGAGACTCGAGCCGCCCTGTGCATCGCAGACGTTTCAGGCAAGGGAATGCCCGCGGCCCTGTTGATGTCCAACGTGCAGGCCGCCGTTCACTCGTTCGCTTCCGAGACCGTTTCGCCATCCGAGTTGTGCGCGAAGGTGAACCACGTTGTGTCGGCGAGCACGGGCGAACAAGTTCATCACGTTCTTCTACGGCGTCGTGGACACCGGAGAGAAGACGCTGACGTACACCAACGCGGGTCATAACGCGGGAATTCTCCTTCGCAACGACGGCTCGCTCGAGAGGCTCGAGCCGGCTGATGCAGTGCTCGGTCCATTTCGTAGTTGGAATTACACTGAAGCGAAGATTGAACTGTGTTCCGGCGATCGGCTTTTGCTGTTCACCGATGGGGTTACCGAGTTAAGAAACGCGGCGGCGGATGAGTTTGGCGAAGACCGTCTGATTGAATTGCTGATTCAAAATCGAGAGCTGGAAGCCGAGCAATTGCGGGATCGAATCGTGCAGGCCGTGGTGGATTTCAGCGGCGGCGAGTTCCAGGACGACGCGACGTTGCTGGTGCTGCGCGCGTAATCGCGTCCCCTGCGGTTTTCCGGCATCAGTCCGAGATCAAACCGCTGAGGACGCAGAGGACGCTGAGGGTTAGCCGTTTTATTCGGTGAGGCTGCGCTCTAACCGTTCCGCTGAGAGGCCGCTTCGTCACACGAAATTGCATTTCATCACAAACCACTTCTCCTGGAGCCGTCGGATTTGCATTCTCGTGTCGAATACCGAGACGTTCGACGACGACGATTAAGACGACCGATTCTTATGAGAACCAAAGTGAGTATTATCGCGCTCGTGGCGGCGCTTGGTTTGGCGGGGCTGACATCGGCGCCGGCGGACCCCAGCGACGACCCGCCAAAGACCGCGCGATACTATCGCCAGCAAGCCGCGGCCGCTTACAAGGCGAAGGACTATGCGCTGGCAATCGACAACCTGAAGAAGGCTCTCGAGTTGATCCCGGATCACCCAACCCTGTTTTACAACATCGCTGCAATCTCAGCCCTCCAGGGGAAGAAGTCCGATGCGATTGCCGGACTAACCAAAGTCGCCGCGATGGGTCTGGCGCTGCATCCTGAAAAGGACGGCGACTTTGATTCGATCAAAGACAGTGATGAGTTCAAGAACGTGCTCAGGCGGTTCGAGAGCAACAACGCGCCGGTAATAAACAGCGCGACCGCGTTTACGATTCACGAAAAAGGACTGATCACCGAAGGCCTGGCTTATGATCCCGTGAGCGAGACCTTCTTTGTCAGCAGCGTTCACAAAAGAAGGATTCTCGCCGTGAACAAGAACGGCGAAGCGAAAACCTTCGCCGGCGAACAAGCCGGGCTATGGAGCGTCCTCGGCATGAAGGTCGATGCGAAGCGGCGGCTGTTGTGGGCTACTACGACTGCGTTTCCGCAAATGGTCAACTTCAACAAGGACGAAGAGAACACTTCCGCAGTTCTGAAGTTTGATTTGAAAACCGGCAAGCTCATAAAACGATACGTGCTGCCCAACAAACCAAAAGGGCACGGGCTAGGCGATCTGACCATCGACTCGAACGGCAATGTGTTCACGACCGACAGCCTGACTCCGGCGGTCTACGTCATCCATCCCCAAAAGGATGAAGAGAAGGATGAAATCGAATTGTTTCTCGAGAACGACGGATTCATCTCGCCCCAGGGACTCGCGTTCTCCGGCGACGAACGGCACCTCTTCATGGCAGACTATTCAACCGGCCTCTTCGATATTGATGTTCGAACAAAGAGGGTCGTGCATCTGCCGCCGCTCGAAGGCGCGACGCTGCTGGGAATAGACGGGTTGTACTTTTACGGAGGCAACCTGATCGGCGTGCAGAACGGAGTAGCGCCGTGGCGATTGGTGCGAATAGTCCTGACGGATGACTTCAAACGCGTCGAACGCTTGCAGGTGATCGAAGCCAACAATCCGGTGTTTGATGAACCAACGCTTGGGGTGATTGTTAGAGACAGCTTTTATTTTATTGCTAACAGCCAGTGGGGGCTTGTCGACGACAAGGGACAACTCGGTCCGGCGGACAAGCTCGCTGATCCAGTTGTTCTGAAGATGAAATTGTGAGCGCGCTAAGAGGACGACTCTTGAAAAGTGTTTGGCTGACGATCGGGCTGTTGCTAACCTCAGCCGTATTACCCGCTCAATCGGCCGCCCAGGCGCCGCCGCGGAAGGGAATAAGCATCATTGCCTTGACTCACGTCACGGTGATCGACGGCACAGGTGCGCCTCCCAAATCCGACGTTACCCTTGTGCTCGCCGGCTATCGCATCGCGGATATCGGAAAGGCCATCCCGATTCCCCATCAGGCCAGAATCATCGATGCGGCCGGTTCATTCGTCATCCCGGGTCTCTGGGACATGCACGCCCATCCGGACGATCCCGAGTTGTGGCCTGTCCATCCAGGTGAACAGGAAAAGGCATCGCTGCTTACGCTGCTGATCGCGAATGGAGTCACGGGAATTCGCGACATGGGCGGCGATCTGAAATTGCTTCAGAACTGGAGAAGCCGCATAGGCGCAGGCGTGCTGATCGGACCTCACATAAGAGCATGCGGCCCGTTGCTTGACGGCCCTAACCCGATGTGGCCCGGCTCAATTGCAATAACAAACGCGGAACGGGCTCGACAAGCCGTGCGCGATCTGAAAAAGCAACGCGCGGATTTTATAAAAGTATATTCAGGCCTTTCGCGCGATGCTTTCCTGGCGATCGCCGATGAAGCTAAGCAGCTCAGGATTCCTTTCGCGGGGCACGTGCCGGATTCGATAACCCCCGCCGAAGCCTCCGATGCCGGGCAAGCAAGCGAAGAGCATCTGCTGCAAATAATCGAATCGTGCTCGGACCGCGAGGCGGTAAGGGACAAACTCGATTCCCTGCGCGGGGCTTCACCGATTGAGCGACGGCGCGCTTATGTCGAGACGATGCTGGCGACGTTCGATCAGAAAAAGGCCGACGCGCTGTTTGCCAAATTCGTGAAGAACAACACCTGGGTAACTCCTACGATTGTCGCATGGCAAAACAATGTCTCGTTTGAAGATCTTTATCCGAAGTCGATCGATCGCCTTAAGTACATGCCGCGTTACATAATTGAGTACTGGGACCCGAAGAACAATGTGCATCTCAAAAACCGGTCTCCGGAGCGTATCGCTGTTGAAAAGAAACTGGTGAACAAGTATCTGGAAGTCATCGGCGCAATGAATCGCGCGGGAGTGAAGCTGATGACCGGCTCGGACTTCGGCGCGAACCCGCTTCTGTTTCCCGGCTGGGGGGTTCATGACGAGATGGCGCTCTTCGTGAAGGCGGGGCTGACTCCGATGGAGGCGATTCAAACCGCAACCAAAAACCCGACAACATTTTTTGAGGTTAACAACTCAGTCGGCACCGTCGAGAAAGGGAAGATAGCCGATCTGGTGGTGCTCAGCGCGAACCCGTTGGAGGACATCAACAACACGCGCAAGATCACAGCAGTTTTCTTCGGCGGTAAAATGTTCGACCGCGCCGAGCTGAACCGTATGCTGAATTCTGTTGCAGCGTCCGCCAACCAAAAGGATAAGAAATGAAAAAAGCAAAAGCAGTAAGTTGCGTGGCAGCTCTGATGGTTTTCAGTTGCGCAGCGGCGGGCAGCTTTGGAAGGCCGGCGGCCCGGCAAGCGACAGACAAGCCCGCTGCTCCGGCGGCCAACCCCGCGGACGTTGCGTCGATGGATTCTATCGTCGCTGCTCTCTACGACGTCATTTCGGGCCCCGCCGGAAAGAAGCGCGACTGGGACCGGATGCGCTCGCTGTTCGTTCCGTACGGCCGGTTGATACCGGTTGGCAAAAGGGCCAACGGCGAAATGGGAAACCGAGCGATGTCGGTCGACGATTACATCGCCGGCTCGGCGAAATTCCTCGAGGAGAACGGCTTCTACGAACGCGAGATCGCGCGGCGCGCGGAGCGGTTCGGTAACATCGCGCACATCTTTAGCACCTATGAATCGAAGCATAAGGCTGACGATCCGAAGCCGTTCGCTCGCGGCATCAACAGCATTCAAGTCATGAACGACGGAAAGCGATGGTGGATCGTCACCGTGTTCTGGCAGGGCGAGAGCGCCGACAATCCGCTTCCGGAGAAGTATCTGAAATAAGAAGTATCTGAAATGAAAAGACTGCTGTGTCTATTGATCTCGTGTTTGTTTCTGCTTTTTGCGAGCAACAGCCTTGCTCGGCAGCGAGAGGTTGCCTCGCAGGAGCTTCGCAAGGAGTTGCTCGAAAGAGTCGGTCGTGACCAGGCCATTCGGAACGAGATGATCAGGAGCGGCGTAACGCATCCCGACCCGAAAATCGAAGCACGGATGACGGAGATCGACTCGGCGAATACGGCGCGAATGAAGGAAATCGTGAAGCAATACGGTTGGCCCGGACCCGAGCTTGTTGGAGTCGACGGTGCCGAGGCCGCTTTCATGCTCGTCCAGCATGCCGAGCACCAGTTTCAAAAAGAAATGCTGCCGCTGGTCGAAAAGGCTTACCGCGAAAAGAAATTGCAGGGGCAAGACTACGCTCTTCTGCTGGATCGAGTGCTGGTCGCCGAAGGCAAGCCGCAGGTCTACGGGACTCAGGCGAAGAGATTCGATCAATGGAAGAACAACGAACCGGTGTTCAACCCGATCGAGGATGAAGCCAACGTTGATAAGCGGCGCGCGGAGGTCGGACTTTTCTCGATGGCTGAATATCGGCGGCTGTTGAAGCAAATGTATTTTCCGAAACAGAAGTAGCGGCCGGCGCGCTCGTGGCGCTGCGGTATGAATAGGGAAATTTGCGATTGCCGATTTGCGATTGCCGAGTTCTCAGGAAATCGGAAATCGGAAATCGGAAATCGGCAATCGGAAATCCAGTTAACTTGAATCTTCATGGAGGAACTCACTTTGAATATTAGAAAATTGTTCTCCGCCGCGGTGCTGGCGGCTACGCTATTTATCTCGATCTCGGCGTCGGCGCAGACCAAGCTGCTACGCTTTCCCGACATTCACGGCGACAAGGTCGTCTTCACTTATGGAGGCGACCTGTGGACCGCGCCCGCTGCGGGCGGAACGGCCACGCGACTGACGGCGCATCCGGGCGTCGAAGTCTTCGCCAAGTTCTCGCCCGACGGAAAATGGATCGCGTTTACCGGCCAGTACGACGGGGACGAGCAGGTGTATGTGATCCCCGCTACCGGAGGCGAACCGAAACAACTCACGTTTTATCCGGCGCGCGGCCCGCTGACACCGCGGTGGGGCTACGACAACCAGGTGTACGGCTGGACGAATGACGGGAAATCGGTTGTCTTCAAATCGCTTCGCGATTCGTGGACCCTTCCTGAGGCTCGACTGTACACGGTTTCAGTCAACGGCGGGGCGGCCGAACCGCTGCCGATGCCTGAAGCCGGCTCCGGCGCGTTTTCACCGGATGGCGCGAAGATGGTTTACTCGCCGCAGTCGCGTGACTTCAGAACCGAAAAGCGATACGGCGGCGGCCAGGCCAATCAGCTCTACATTTTTGATTTGAAATCTTTCGATGCGAAGAAGATCAGCGAGGGCGCGCGGCCGAGCCGTGACCCGATGTGGATAGGAAACACGATCTACTTCAACTCCGATCGCGATGGTCATTTCAATCTTTACTCGTACGACGTCGCGAGCGGCAAGACTACGGCTGCGACAACGCACAAGCCCTGGGACGTGAGATGGCCGAGCGCCGACCGTGACGGGCGCATAGTCTATGAACTCGACGGCGAGCTTCGCGTGCTCGATACCAGGTCGAAGAAGGACACCGCGCTTTCAATCACCGTTCCCGACGATGGGCTCGCGCGAAGACCGAGCCGCGTCTCGGCAGCGAACAACATTGAAGACGCAACGCTGAGCCCGAAAGGCGAGCGCGTCCTGTTTTGCGCGCGTGGCGATATCTTCACCGCGCCAGTCGAGAAGGGAGGCACGCGCAACCTTACGCATTCATCGGGCGCACACGACAAGTGGCCTCGCTGGTCGCCCGACGGCTCGCGTATCGCCTTCATCTCAGATAAGAGCGGCGAAGATGAAGTCTGGGTCGTCGCGCAGGATGGATCGAGCGCTCCCGAGCAATTGACCACCGGCGGCAAAGCCTTTCGTTACGCCGCCGAGTGGGCGCCCGACGGAAAGCGTCTCGCATTCGGCGACAAGGACGGCAAGATCTTTGTGGTTACCGTCGCCGATCACACGCTCACGCAGGTTGTCGATGCGCAGTTCGGTCAGATTCGAGACTACGCGTGGTCGCCTCGCGGGAACCATCTGGCATTCAGCATGTCGAACAACACCGGCTTCCGCGCAATGTATATCTGGAGCGCCGGCGACAGCCAGCTTCGCAAAGTCACCGACAATCTGTTTAATTCGCACACTCCGGTGTGGGACCCCCAGGGTAATTATCTTTACTATCTGAGCGATCGCGAATTTGCGCCGCAGATCTCGAACCTCGAATTCGACTATGCGACTAATCGCTCGACCGGAATTTTTGCGCTTGCGCTTCGCAAGGACGTCAAGAGCCTGTTTCCTCCCGAGAGCGATGAAGTGACGGTCACCAGGGACGATGGCGACAAGCCGAAGGAGCCGGAGAAAAAAGAAGCCGCGCCCAAACCCTCCGCCGATCTGGCGATTGATTTCGACGGGCTTGGCTCGCGCGTAGTGCGCGTGCCGGTTGAGGCGAACAACTACTTTGGGCTAGCGGTGAAGAACGGGTATTTGCTTTATGCGACCGGTTCCGCGTTTTACTACGGACGCCAGGGAGACCGGCCGGCTTCCCTGAAAATTTATTCGATAAAGGACCGCAAGGAGACGAATTTCGTCGAAGACATTCGCGGCTACGATCTGTCGATGGACGGATCGAAGGTGTTGGTGGCGGGTCCGGGGCAAAGCTTCGGTGTCTACGACGCCACGCCGCAGGGCGACAAGAGCAGGAAGGCGATTTCAACCGCGGGACTGGCGGTCGATCGCGTGCCCGCCGAAGAATGGAATCAGATCTTCAACGAAGCGTGGCGGCGCTATCGTGACTTCTTCTACGTTCCGAACATGCACGGCTACGATTGGGAAGCGTTGCGCGAGCAGTACAAGCCGCTGTTGAAGTATGTCGCGCATCGTTCAGACCTCAACTACGTGATCGGCGAGATGATCTCGGAGCTGACCGTTCAGCACGCCTACGTCGAGGGCGGAGACATTCCGCTTCCGCCGCGTCCGCGGGTTGCGCTGCCTGGCGCCAGGTTTGAACTCGATCGAACGGCAGGCCGTTACAAGATCGCGAAGATCTTCGCCGGCGAAAACGAAGAGGACATCTACCGTTCACCGCTTACCGAAGTAGGAGTCAACGTGTCGGTGGGTGATTACGTCCTGGCGATAAACGGCGAAGAGCTGACAGCGGCTGATGACCCTTATCGGCTTCTGCGCAACAAAACCGACAGCACGGTTTTATTGACGGTCAACAAAGAACCGACGATGACCGGAGCGCGAACGGTTTCTTACAAGCCGATCACAAACGAGAGCGATTTGATCTACCTCGATTGGGTCACCGCCAATCGCAAGAAGGTATCTGACATGACCGGCGGACGCGTGGGCTACATCCACATCCCTGATATGGGCGCCGCGGGTATTCGTGAGTTCATCAAGTGGTATTACGGTCAGATCACCAAAGAAGGAATGGTCGTCGACGTTCGAGCAAACGGGGGCGGCAACGTATCTCAGATGCTGATCGAGCGTCTGCGCCGAAAAGTGCTCGCGCTCAACTACTCGCGGACCTTCGATGAAGCCAGCACGTATCCGGGCGCGGTTTTTTCCGGGCCGATGGCGGCGCTTCTGAATGAGAACTCGGCTTCCGACGGCGACATTTTCCCGGCGATGTTTCGCGAGGCGGGACTCGGTCCGCTTATTGGGAAACGCTCGTGGGGCGGTGTCATCGGCATCGGCAATCGGGGCACGCTGATCGACGGCGGCACGATCTTTGTGCCGGAGTCGGCGTTCGCAAGCGCAAAGGGACAATGGATTATCGAAGGCCACGGCGTCGATCCCGACATCGAAGTCGAGAACGATCCCAGGTCGGTGATGGCCGGCAAGGATCCGCAGCTCGAGCGCGCGGTGGCCGAGATCATGAAGACGCTCAAGGATCATCCGGTGAAACTGCCGGCTCGTCCCGCGGCGCCGATAAAGACGCCCGACTATCGCCCCGACGTAACGCAGAACGGCCGGCCGGCTCGGCCCGAAGCGAAGGCCAAGGGTAATAACTGATCGAAGCAGTCGTTCAGAGTACCGAAGCGGGTGTTCAGAGTATCGAAGCGGGTGTTCAGAGTACCGGCTTTAGCCGGGTAGTGCCTCTCGCTGTCGACCGTCTCAGTTGCCGCTGTCGAACGTTTCAGTTGCATTAGGCACTACCCGACTAAAGTCGGTACTCTGAACGCCCGCGTTACTCTGAACGCCCGCGTTGCCGGCAATAATTAAGATGACGAGAAACGCGATTCAGATCGAGATTACCGATAACATCGCGGTCCTGACGATCGACCGGCCCTCCGCCAATGCAATCGATCTCGACACTGCCCGTGAGTTCGCAGATGCTCTTTCGAGCCTCGTAGAACGCAACGACATCGGCGCGTTGATAGTCACCGGCGCAGGCAAGTGTCTTTCCGCCGGACTGGATCTGAAGGTGATTCCTACCTACGACCGGAACCAGCAACAGGCGATGGTCATGGAAGTCAACCGGCTGTTTGGACGGTTATACGATTTGCCGTTTCCGACGATTGCCGCGGTGAACGGACACGCAATTGCCGGCGGCGTGATTCTGACTCTCGCGTGCGATTACCGTATTGGCGCGGAAGGCGACTACAAACTTGGTCTTGCCGAAATGCGCGTCGGCGTCCCTTTCCCGGTTGCGGCGCTGGCGATCGTTCAATCGGAACTGAGCCACAGGGCGGCGCGCTTGATGGTGTTGACCGCTCGCAACCTGAATCCACGCGAAGCGCTTTCCTTCGGAGTGCTTGATGAATTGCAGCCGCCCGAGCGATTGCTCGACCGGGCGATGGAGGTTGCCCGGGAAATGGCGGCCTTGCCGCGAGCGACTTATGCTCGAATCAAACGTGACCTTCGCGCTCATGCTCGTTCGCGCGTCGAGGACGCGATAGAAAATCGGAATGAACCGATGCTCGAGTCGTGGCTGGGCGCGGAGACTATCGAGGCGGCTTCTGAAGCATTAAAGAAAAAGTAGTGAGCCCTGAGGCGGGCGCGCTCGAAGGTAGCACAAACTACCTCGAGCGGAAATTATCCATCAAACTGGAAGGAAGCTCGGGAGGAAGCGCGCGAGCGTATGCTCGATGCGTCTGAGCCCCGAGCTAAGGGGTGGCACACATGGAATCCCTGTTACACGACCTTCGGTACAGTACCCGCCTGCTGATCAGGAAGCCCGCGTTTACCGCGCTGGCAGTCATTACATTGGCGCTTGGAATTGGCGCGAACACCGCCATTTTCAGCGTCGTGAATTCCGTCCTGCTCCGTCCGCTTCCGTATCCGCACCCAGAAAGGCTGTTGACGATCCGTTCGAATCAATCGGTCCCGGATCTCGACGACATCAAGGCTCAGAGCCAGTCGTTTGAATACTTCGGCGGCTCGGTGATGCAGGCTCTTGATTACACCGGCGAAGCTGAACCGCTCCAGGTGCAGGCCTCGCTCGTCAACGCAGACTTGTTCAAGGCTCTGGGTGCGCAAGCTGCCATCGGACGCGTGATCAACGACGAAGAGGATCGATTCGGTGGCGAGCCGGTAGTCGTGTTGAGCCACGGCTTTTGGCAACGGCACTTCGGCGGCGATCGCGGTGTGCTTGGAAAGCCGGTTCAACTGAGCGGCAATAGCTACACGGTCATCGGAGTGATGCCTGCTGATTTCGTGATGCCAACCGAAGCTCCCGATCTGTGGGCTTCCGTTCGAGTGGCGAATCCCGTAGCCGCTCGTTTTCGAGGCGTGCATTTCCTCCGAAACTATTTGCGGCTCAAGCCAGGAGTACCGGCCGCCCAGGCGCAGGCCGAGATGGAGGGCATTGACGGCTGGCTATCCGAGCATTACCCCGAAGAGAACAAGAACCGCCACACAGTTCTTTTGTCTTTGCACGATCGCGTCGTCACCAACTCGCGTTCCGCTTTGCTGATCCTGTTCGGCGCCGTTGGACTGGTTTTGCTGATCGCGTGCGCTAACTTCGCGAACCTGCTGCTTGCGCGCGCGGCGGCGCGGCGCCAGGAACTGGTGATTCGCGCGGCGCTGGGCGCGGGACGAGCGCGATTGGTGCGCCAGATGCTCACGGAAAGCACGCTGCTTTCACTCGTCGGAGGAGCGGGAGGGCTCGTGTTGGCGATGTGGGGCGTAGATCTCCTGACCGCGCTCAAGCCTGCGAACCTTCCGCGCCTGTCTTCGATTGGAATCGATGGCTGGGTGCTGGCTTTCACACTTGGAATCTCGGTGCTCACGGGTGTGATTTTCGGACTCATCCCTGCGTTGAATGCTTCGAAGCTCGAAGCCGGTGAAGCGTTGAAAGAATCGTCGCGCGGCTCGACGGGCGGCATCGCCAGACTGCGCGCGCGCAACCTGCTTGTCGTGTCGGAGATCGCGCTTGCGCTTGTTCTGTTGATCGGAGCCGGGCTGCTGATCAAGAGCCTCTGGCGGCTGAGGACGATCGATCCGGGGTTCAATCCCGACGGGTTGGTCACTATGCGAATCGAGCTGCCCGAAGCGCGCTATCGAGAGATCCCCAAACAGACTCAATTTCGGCAACGCGTCCTCGAGTCGATCAACTCGATTCCCGGAACTCAGGCGGTGATGATCAGCGAGCTTCCGATGAGCGGCGACAACCTGATGCACAATTTCATCATCGACGGACGCCCGCCGCTCGCTACGGGAACGGAACCGGAGCTCGAGACTCGCACTGTAGCCGGCGACTACTTTCGAACGATGGGGATTCCGCTGATCGCCGGCCGTGACTTCACCGAGCAGGACAACGCAGACGCGCCGATGGTCGGCCTGGTCAACGAAAGCTTCGTGCGCGAGTACTTTCCCAATGAGAGTCCGATCGGCGGACGAATCGCGTGGGCAAGAGGAACGCCGCGACAGTGGATGACAATCATAGGGGTCGTTGGGGATGTGAAACACTTCGGTCTCAATCTCCCTGAGCTGCCCGCGTTCTACGGCTCGTACGTGCAGTTGAATCAGCCGTGGAAGCGATGGATGTACATGGCTGTTCGAGGCGATCAGGGTTCGGGAGCGCTGATCGGGCGGGTCAAGAGTGAGATTTGGAAAGTAGACCCCGCGATCCCGCTCACCAAGCTCCGCACGATGTCTCAAGTCATGTCGGCTTCGCTTTCAGCCCAACGCTTCAACATGACGTTGATGGGAATCTTCGCGGGCGTCGCGCTGGTGTTGGCGGCGGTCGGCATCTACGGAGTCGTGTCCTATTCGGTGGCGCAGCGCACACACGAGATAGGCATTCGCATGGCGTTGGGCGCCGAGACCGGCGATGTGCTGAGAATTGTTTTGAGACAAGGGCTCATGCTGGCTGGTTTGGGAGTGGGGACCGGGCTTGTGGCGGCGTTCGCGGTCAGCCGAGTGATGTCGACTCTGCTCTTCGGTGTGAGCACCACCGATCCGGCAATCTTCTTAGCGATTTCGGTTGTGCTGACAGGAGTGGCTCTGGGAGCCACTTTGATCCCAGCTCGACGGGCCACAAAAGTGGACCCGATGATCGCATTGAGATATGAATGAAGGGAAACCCATGTATGGGCGGCCCTCCGTGGCCGCCCCTCAGTGGTGCCGAAGAGAGTTCGACTTCGACTGAGGGGCGGCCACGGAGGGCCGCCCATACATGCACTAGAGAACCAAAAGGAGAAGACAGATGAAACACAAAGGATTGAAATTAGCGATTGCGATGTGTGCAATGCTCTTTTGCGTAGCGGCGGAGCTACAGGCGCAAGACGCTCCAAAGAAACCTCAACCCAAGTACTTCGTTTTCGGCAGCGACTCGCCCGAGCGCGGCACCACGCGTGTCGGCTACTGGAGCAGCGAAAAGAACATGGGCGCCGGACAACTCGCGATCGACTACGGCCGTCCGGTTTGGAAGAAGGATTACGAGGATACGGCGAAGTTCGACGCGATGACTAAGGGCAAAGTCTATCGGCTCGGGAGTAATTTCTGGACTACGCTTGATACGGATATGCCGCTGGTGATCGCGGGGAAGACTATTCCGGCAGGCTCGTGGTACCTGGGCTTGCATCGATCCACAGACGGAGCCACCTGGAGCCTGGTGTTCATCGATCCGGCCAAGGCTCGTGCGGCGCACGTTGATGCTTCCGAGATCGAACGCGCTCCGATCGCTTTCAAGGCGCCGATGACCGCTGACCCGGGCGCCGAGATGAAAGAGAAGCTTACGATTGATCTGGTATTCAAAAAAGGTGACTTTCAGAACGTGACGCTCAAGATCGGGTGGGGAAAGATTCAATTGAGCGCCCCGGTTCAAGTTCCGATGTCGTGAGCTAATACTCAGTCATGCTCGTATTAACGAGCCGATAGGTGAAGAAACCGCTTTGCGAGCTTTGCGGTACTTTGCGAGCTTTGCGTTCAACGTATCTCTCTTTCTCGAGCGGATTCCTTGCGCAAAGCTCGCAAAGGACCGCAAAGCTCGCTGCGTCGGGTGGTTTCTTTCGAGTGCGTGCGCTCAGCGCTTCTTTCCAGAGCGCGGGATAATCCGTGAACCCGCCGTCTATCCCGTAGCCTAGATATAGCTGAATGTCCGCGATGATGTTTGCTCGGACCGTCGAGCCGTTCGGTTGCTTTTCATCCAATGGACGACGCGCGTTCGCGCTAGTCGAACCGCGAAACGTGTATGGGTGAATCACCAACCCGGCTTTGTGAAACGTCGCGACATCGTCGGCACTCTTGAGCAGGCTCTTACTCGGGCCGGCTCCTTGAGCGTAAGAAGCGATCTCCTCGGCTAGCTTCGGTGTGACGATCGCGGTGTCCTTCTCGCGTCCGTGTGTTTCCATCGGCAAGAGCTGAACGCGTGGATAGCCCGACGCCAACTCGCGCATTCGAAGCAACGCTTCCTTGTAAAACGACTGAATGAAAATGCGATTGTGCTGAGAAGGACGGTCGAAGCCATGCGCTTTGAGCACAGCCGCAAGCTTCTCGGCAGTATCGAAGCCAAGCGATTTGTAAAACGCGAAGTGTTTCAACTCGATGTACAACCCTGCGCGATTGCCTACGAACCTGATTGTCTCTTCCATCGTCGGCACGCGTTGTCCGACATAAGCCGGATTAGCAGCAAACGGATTTGCTCGATTGAACCACGAGCCCGCGTCGAGACGTTTGATCTCGGCGAGCGTGAAGTCGACGGTGTACCAGCCAGGTTTCGGTTTGCCTGTTTCTTCCGGATCGCGAAGCGTCGTTCGATCGGGAAATACCTCGGCCGCGTTCGTCGTTCGAGCGAGGTCGGGATCGTGAAGGCAGATCAGCACGCCGTCTTTTGTGACCTGCAAGTCCTGCTCGACGAAATCCGCGCCTTGCTCCATAGCGAGCTTGTATCCGGCTAGCGTGTGTTCAGGCGCGTATCCCGAAGCGCCTCGATGCGCGACACACAACGGCTTGTGCGAAGAGCGAGCCTGCCGCGTCGTTCCTCGAAGCGTAGCCGGAACGCCGATCGACATAGACATAGCAACGACAAAAATAGAAAGCCGGCTTATGCGGCGTATCGCGCTTTGAAGATTGGTGTTCACGTCAGGAGATTTGGTCTTGTTATTCACGCTCAGAATATACAAACGAACTTGCCATAAGCGAAAGACTCTGATTCGATAACGCCTGTCAAACTGGAGGACGCTATGCACAGCTTCAAACTCAACCTGATTGCACCTGTTGTTCTAATGGGTCTCGCTTTCACTTCATTGTTGGCCGGCGCGCGAGTCGAGGCCGTCGCCGTAGACAACGGACTCGCCAGAACGCCGCCGATGGGTTGGAACAGTTGGAACAAATTCGGCTGCAACGTTAGCGAGCAGCTCATCAAAGAAATTGCCGACGCGATGGTTTCAAGTGGAATGAAAAAGGCCGGCTACCAATACGTCAACATCGACGATTGCTGGCAGGTTAGCCGGGATGCTTCCGGGAAAATCGTTGGCGATCCAGCCAGGTTTCCCAATGGAATCAAAGCGCTCGCGGATTATGTTCATTCAAAGGGCTTGAAGCTGGGAATCTACACCGACGCCGGCACGATGACCTGCGAGAAGCGCCCCGGTAGTCTCGATCACGAAGCACAGGACGCGAAGACTTATGCCGAATGGGGAGTCGATTACGTAAAGATCGATTGGTGTCACACTGAAGGTCTCGATCCACAAAAGCAGTACGCGAAGTTTCGCGATGCGCTTTTGGTATGCGGGCGGCCGATCGTGTTCAGCATCTGCAACTGGGGACGAAACCAACCGTGGACGTGGGGGCCGGCAACCGGGAATCTCTGGCGCACCACCGGCGACATCCAGGACAAGTGGGCCAGTGTGCTAAAGATTCTCGACAATCCGAGCCAGCAACACGCCGACGCCGCCGGACCGGGAGCGTGGAATGATCCAGACATGCTCGAAGTCGGGAACGGCAAGATGAGTGATGTTGAATACCGTTCACATTTCAGCCTGTGGGCGATTATGGCGGCGCCGTTGATCGCCGGCAACGATCTTCGAACGATGTCGCAAGCGACGAAAGACATCCTGATGAACGCAGAGGTGATCGCCGTCGATCAGGATGCGGCGGGCAAGCAGGGAACCAGGGTTCATGCCGAGGGCGGCCTGGAAGTTTGGGCGAAACCGCTCAAGCAAAAAGGCGCTGCCGCCGTCGCCCTCTTCAACAGGAATGACGCGGCTGCGGATATCACTTGCAAGTGGAGCGACGTTGGATTGGGCGCCCGCAAAGCAAAGGTGCGAGACCTGTGGGCCCACGCCGATCGAGGAGCATTCGCCGGCAGCTTCAAGGCTAATGTTTCTGCGCACGGCGTGGTTATGCTGAAAATCACCGGCGCAAGGTAACGCACGAGATCAACCGCTGATCTTCGCTGACTGCGTAACGCTGATCCACGCAGATCAGCGGTGTTCAGCGATTCGAAAGTCAGCGAGGATCAGCGTTATGCAGTCAGCGAAGATCAGCGCTTGATCCCCCTTCCCAGATCGAAATCGGAGAACAAAGTGAGAGAATCGATCGAGCGCCCCGTCAGAGTCAGCATCACGATTCTAGCCGCGGCATTCACCATCGCGTCACCGCGCTCCTTCGCGCAGGAGCGCAGGAATCTCGCTTACGAACAGGCGGCGCCCACAATTCCAGCCCGCCTCACTGAACATTCGAAAAAGATGGAGCAGCGAGTCTACAAGATCGCCGACAACGTCTACTCGGCGGTCGGCTTCGCGCTGGCTAATTCGATTATGATTGTCGGGCGTGACGGAATAATCATCGTCGACACCACCGAATCCGTTGACTCAGCCAAAGCCGTCCTTGCCGAGTTCAGAAAGATCACGGACAAACCAGTCAAAGCGGTCGTCTACACTCACAACCACTCCGATCACACGATGGGCGTCAAAGCATTCGCGAGCGAAGACGATGTGAAGTCGGGCCGTGTCGTCATCTACGCTCACGAGAGTTTGATGGACACGGTCATCAGCAACGCGAGCGTGATCGCTCCGATCCTCGGCTTGCGCTCCGCGTACAGTTTCGGAATTGCGCTCGAACGAGGACCCGAAGGCTCAGTCAACGAAGGCATCGGTCCGAAGCTGATCATCGGTCAACGAAGCTTCATCGCTCCAAACAAGACATTCAAGGACTCGCTCGACGTCGAAGTCGCGGGCGTAAAGTTGCGCCTTCAGCACGCGCCAAGCGAAACCGACGATGAGATTGTAGTTTGGCTTCCCGATAACAAAGTCCTGCTCACCGCCGAGGTGATTCAAGGTGAGTGCTTTCCGAACCTGCACACGCTTAGAGGAACGAAGTATCGCGACCCGGTCAACTGGTTCAAGAGTATCGACAAGCTGCGGAGCTTCGGCGCCGAGCATATGGCGCCCTCGCACGGCCGGCCTGTTTCAGGAAAACAAAACATAGAGGCGCTGCTGACTTCATATCGCGACGCGATCCAGTACGTGCACGACCAGACGATTCGAAACATGAACAAAGGCCTGACGCCGGATGAGTTGGTCGAAGCCGTCTCGAAGCTGCCGCCCCATCTTGCGAATCATCCGTGGCTCGGCGAGTTCTATGGGACGGTCAAACATTCGGTGCGTGAGATCTACTTCGGATATCTCGGCTGGTTCGAAGGCGACCCGACTTTCCTTGATCCGCTTCCGCGCGGCGAACGCGCGGCCCGCTATGTCGAGCAGATGGGCGGGCGGGCCCGCGTCCTGGAATCGGCTCTGGGAGCCTATGACAAGGCGGACTATCAATGGGCGGCTGAGTTGGTTACTTACTTGATTCGTGTCAACAAAGACGATGCGGAAGCGCGAACTCTGAAGGCCCGGGCGTTGAGGCAGCTCGCTTACAAGACTGAAAACACGAATTGGCGCGACTGGTACATTTCGTCCGCGCGAGAGCTCGACAAGAAGTTGAATACTATGGCGACGCTGGCGTCGATGACCTCTCTTGCCGCGCCGGACATTGTGAAACAGCTTCCGCTGAGCAAGTTCTTCGAGGCGATGACGGTGAGGCTCGATCCGGTTAAGAGCGCCGATGCGCACCTGATCGTTGGATTCCGAATCACCGACGCAGGTCGAGGGTATGCGCTCGAAATAAGAAGAGGCATCGCACAGCTTCACGAGACATTGCCGGCACAACGGGATGTTACTCTCAGCCTGACGCTCGGCGAACTTCAGCGAATTATCCTGCATCAGACAAGCTTCACGGATTCGCTTAGGAGTGGAGAGACGAAAGTGGAAGGAAGCCGCGCGGAGCTTGAACGCTTCTTCGGCTTCTTCGACGCGCCGGCAACCGAGGCTCCCGCGCTCACCGCGCGTTGAGATGATGATCATATGTCGTCAAGAACGACGAGTCGCAGGTCTTTTGTGAGTGTGGCGGCGAGTGTCCTTGCGGCGCCGTTTATCGGCCTGGCCGGCAATGTGTCATCAGTGTCAGGAACGGGAAAGCCAACAAGAACGGGAAAGCCAAATCGTAAACCACTCGTGCTGCCGCTTGTCGATCCGAGCATCATCGTCACGAAGAGCAAACGCATCCTGCGATTGTATTCCGGCGGAAAGCTGGTAAGGGAATACCGCGCGGGCCTGGGTTCGAGCCCGGTTGAAGACAAAATAAAAGCGGGCGACCGGCGCACGCCCGAAGGCGAGTTCTACATTTGCCGGAAGAACGCTCAGAGCAAGTTCTATCTATCCCTCGAGCTCAGCTATCCGAACAGGCGGCACGCCGATCGCGGGCTTCGCGACGGACTGATAAGCCGCTCTCAACACAATCAAATCCTCAGTGCATTGGAACACAAACGAGTCCCGCTTCAGAACACCCACCTTGGAGGAGAGATCTTCATTCACGGCAACGGATCGAGCAGCGATTGGACCTGGGGCTGCGTCGCGCTGGAAGACAAAGACATTCGGGAGTTGTTTGACGCGATCCCTGTCGGGACGCCGGTTACCATCGAACATTGATCGCGCATTCACCGTCGCTGTAGTTGTGAATAGAAGTAGCGACATGTAGGGGCGGCTCTCCGTGGCCGCCCCTTAGTGGGTTGACGGTGTGTCTCCGGTCGCGACTGAGGGGCGGCCACGGAGGGCCGCCCCTACATGTGGTAAAAGGGTCGCCCCTACATGTGGTAAAAGGGTCGCTAAAAGGGCCGCCCCTGCTAGCGGAGAAGGAATCCATCCTTCAACGGATCATTGGGGTTTGAGAGAAACTCGTGACGCCCGGTTATGTAAGCACTGCCTTCGACTTCAGGAACAACCGCGGAGTATTCGCCGAAGCGCGTTTCCCGAACAACCCGGCCGGTGAAGCGGGTGCCGATCAGGCTCTCGATCACGAACGGTTCGCCAATCGCCAATCTTCCTTTCGCATGTTCGAGCGCCACTCGCCCGCTGACGCCGGTGCCGGTGGGCGAGCGATCCACCTCACCTTCGGCGAAGATGCAGACGTTGCGGCTGTTGGCGCCGGTCGTCAGGGGATCGCTGTCGATTATCGTTCCGTAGAGAAAGCCGAGGTCGTCTTCGAAAGGATGTTTGATATCGAGCGAGTTCATGACTGCGCGCTTGACTGACATTCCAACTTCAATCGACTTGCGAAAGTGTTCAGGAACGATTCGCACGCCCAAGTCTTCGGCTCTGCAGTAGGCGTAGAACGCTCCGCCGAATGCTACATCGTAGCGCACGCTGCCAATGCCGGGAACGTCGACTGACTGATCGAGCTTATATGCAAACGACGGCACGTTTTCAAAAGCCACACTACGAACGTGTTTACCGTCAAAGTTCGCGCGCGCGGTCACGCGACCCGCTGGCGTATCGAGCCTGATCACCTCGCGAGGCGAGAGCATGTTCGTTTCAAGCAGCACTGTTACGAGGGCTATCACTCCGTGGCCGCACATCGTGCTGTAGCCTTCGTTGTGTATGAAGAGCACTCCCAGATCACCGTCTGGTGTGACCGCGTCCGTGAGTAAGCACCCATACATATCGGCGTGACCGCGCGGCTCGAACATCAGCGCGCGGCGTACGTGATCGAGGTTCTCGCGTGCGTAACGTCTTTTTGCAAGGATGGTGTCGCCGGGAATCGGCGGAAGCCCGCCGGTGATTACTCGCAACGGTTCACCGGCGGCGTGCGCGTCGATGGTTGTTATGCGAGTCCAATCAGATGGTGAGGTCATTAAGTGTTTCTTCTTTGCGAGCTTTGCGGTCCTTTGCGAGCTTTGCGTTTAACGAATTTGAAAGAAAAATACGTTAGCGCAAAGCTCGCAAAGGACCGCAAAGCCCGCAAGGATTTATTGGCCGGGGGTCGGGCCGTAGAACTTCCAATTCGACACGAACTCGCGCGTTAACTTTTGCTTTGTCAGACTCGCGCGAACCATCTCGATCGGAATGCGATTCTCCTTCAACACCGCGTCGTGAAAGGCACGATTGGTCATCTTGCCCGAGTCGACCAGGTCTCGATGAAGCGCCCGTAGCTGCAAGCCCCCCAGCAAGTATGAGCATTGATAAAGCGGCCCGTAGCCGCCGCCGAACGAGCGCCGCACTTCGGCGGTTGCGTTGTCCAACTCGTGGCCGACTTTCTTGACCAACAGGTCTATGCACTCCTGAGGCGTCATCTTCTCGAGATGAAAACTAAGCGAGAAAATGATTCGAGCCGAGCGGTGCATTCGCCAGAACAGCATGCCTATTCGGTTCTCGGGAGACTTTGCGAAGTTCATGTCCCACAACAGCATCTCCCAGTAAAGCGCGCCGCCTTCGGTCCAGAAAGGCGTGCCGAATATCTGTCGATAGGGCCGATATCGCCCGGCCATGAAGCCCTGAAGGTGATGACCTGGAATTAGTTCATGGAAAACGGTCGCGCGCGAGAAGTGAATGTTGTTTCCGCGCATGCTCATCATCTTGGCTTCGTGACCCATCGTGTTTGTAGGATAAGACACCTGGATCGTCTCGCCCCCGAGAAAGAACGGGCTGACGAGCTGGCGTTCGGGCGTCATCATCTCCATTCGCCAGGTGTCGCGGGCAAGTTGCGGAATCGTGACCAGGTCGTGATCGTCCATGAACCTGATCGCCTCGATCGCGAGCTCGCGAATCAAGTCGGGTTGCTTGCCAGGTTCGACGTATAAGGTCTTCACGTACTCCAGCGCCTTCATCCAATCGTCGCCGTAGCCGAGTTCGCGCGACGCCTTCTTCATTTCGTTCTCGCACCAGTCATATTCCTTGTTGGCGATTGCGACGAGCTCCTCGGGTGTGTAAGGAATCATCTCGTAAGCGAGCTCGCTCATCAGCGCTTCGCGGCCGATGGGATCGCCGATGATCTCGGTCGTGTCACCGGGCTTAAGGCCGAGAACTTTTTCGCGCAGGAGTGCAATGTACTTTTCCAGCGCGGTGTCGACCGACTTATAGGGCTCGCCGACCCACCACGTGAACATCGGGTCATAGCCGTTGTAAAAGCCGAACCAGTTTTTGAGCGTCGCGCGTTGAACGTTGATCGAAGCGATTGCGCGGTTCGCGATCGGTCTCTTGACCTTGATTGCATCAGGCTTTGTGTCGGGCTTTGCGTCGGGCTTGGCGTCGGGCTTGGCGTCGGGCTTGAGCCCGGCTTCGACCGCCTTGCTTGTCGCGTCGATTTCTTTGGCCATCCTGGTTAGCAGCGCGGCGGTCTTTGGTGAATCGATCGCCTGCATGCTCCGGCGCGCGTCTTCGAGCTCCGCGATTGTTCGAGCGAACGGCGCGAGCGGCGCGACCTCGTCGAAGGCTTGTTTTTGAATGTCGAGCTGGCGAAGCTCGTGATCCAGATGGTTCTTGAACAGAATATAGTCGACGCGTCCGTCCTGGCTCATCGAATCGAAGTTGACCTTCGTAAGAGTCGCAAGCCACTCGCCGTAGAACTGTTTCATGCGCGCCTGCCTCGACGCCGATGCTTCTACGCCGAAGAACCGAAACAGGCTCCCGCGATCGGCGGCGTATCGTTCGATCAAGGGGCGCAGCTCGCTGACTGGAACATCGCCGTTGGTGAGAGCGGGATCGGAGTTCGATCTCGCTTCGGTCTTGCGCACGGCGTTGATATTGGTCTGAGCTGCAGAGACTCCGACTGGTCCGCACAACGATTCCAGTGAGAGCATCGCGATCGATAGATATATGCTGATGGAAACTCTGTGCTTCATTTAGTCTCCTCGAACTAAGGTAACGGTGAGCGAGTAATGCTCGACGCCGAAAACAAGAGTTACCTGATCGGTTCTTATCTCACACCTCGCACCGCGCTGCAAACGTTGCGTGATCTGTCGAAGCACATGCCGGGGCGCTGGGCGACGCGAGCGCAAGCCGGTGATTCTCAAGAACCCGCACAAGTGCTAGAATGTGCTCACGACTTGAAACGGAGAGTCCAATGCAAAGTCTGGTGGTTGAGATTCTAAACCCCGATACAGTTCAAGCGATCGCCGATGCCGCCAGGCTTCAGGGGACCACGCCCGAAGCATGCGCGGTGGAGCTTCTCGAGACTGCGCTCCTTGCCAGACGACCGTTCGAAGAGATCGTGGAACCTATTGCGCGCGACTTCGATGAAGGCGGGTTGACGGAGGCAGAGCTCGACGAGCTGATTAAGCGGGCGCGACGCGCTGTTCGCGATGAGAGCGGTTCGAAGAAATAGCCATGCCCGAACACACCCCGCGTGTGGTCTTTGATTGCAATGTCTTTGTTCAGGGAATAGCCAACCGTCGCAGCGCGGCTCGAGCGGCGATGCGCTTATTCTTCGATGGCGAGATCTCGCTATTTGTCAGCGAGGCGATTCTGCGCGAAGTCCGCGACGTACTAAATCGTGAAGAGCTTCGGCGCAAGCTGCCAGCCATTAAGGATCGCCTCGTCAACGCTCTCCTCCTAAAACTTGAAGGAAGAGCCATCCTCACTACCAACGTTCCCGAAGAGCACCAGTACGACCGCGATCCAAATGATGAGAAGTATCTAAATCTCGCGATCGTCTCTAGCGCTTCCTATCTGGTAAGCAAGGACGATGACCTCTTAGACTTAATAAGCACCAACACGGATGTTGCGCTCCGGTTCCGCAACCCGTTTCTACAGATTCTTACCGCAAGCGACTTCATTACGAAGATGAAGTCGCAGAGCACCAGCTGATTTCGTACCAGACAGGCGCGCCAAAGTACACTAAGCAGGCCGTTCCTTCGAAATCGTCATCGTCTCCGGATTCCACGCGTAAGCCTGGCTCTCGAATAAGCTTCGATTAGTCAGCAAAGCGGCGCCCGCCGCGCGGAAGCCGAACACCGCGTCTTCGACGACCGGTTTTCGCGAGCGCATCCCGTCAAAGAACGCATTGAAGTGATCGACTGAATCGCTGTAGCCCGACGGCGGCGCGTAAGTATCCTGCGTCGACGCGTTGATGTCCTGCTTGTTCTCCGGATACTTCGTGCGGTACTCCTTCAGGAAGGCTTCCTGTGTCGCCTTTGTAAAAGTATCGATCGTGTAGCCGGGCTCTTTTGCTCGTTGCTTCTTTGCGACCGTCACGACGCCTGAGATCGTCATCACACCCTCGCTGCCGATGAAGCGAAAGCCGGAGCTTTCATTGGCGCCTGCCGCGAAATTGACTCTCAGAGCCAGATTGAAGGCGGGCGTACTCGCGGTCTTCGGATAATCGCAAAGCGCCAGCATCACATCAGGCACGTCGCGGCCGTCGTTCCAGTAGCGCAGCCCACCGGTTGCCATCACCCTGGACGGCCCTGTAGTACCGACTACAAAGTGCAAACCTGAGAACAGGTGAACGAACAAATCGCCCGCGACTCCGGTGCCGTAGTCGCGATAGTTTCTCCATCTGAAAAATCTGGTCGGATCGAACGGGCGCTTCGGCGCTTCGCCGAGGAAGCGATCCCAATCAACCGTTCCCGGCGAAGCGTCGGGCGGAATCGAATACTGCCACGCGCCGATCGCGCTGCTGCGGTCCCACCATGCTTCGATCATGTTGAGTTCGCCGATTGCTCCGGATGCGAGCAGGTCTTTTGCTTTCTTGTAGACGATAGAGCTGACGCGCTGGCTTCCCACCTGAAATATCCGGCCGGTCTTTTTCGCTGTCTCGATTACGTGTTTGCCTTGTTCGAGCTGCTGCACCATGGGCTTTTCGCAATAGACGTCTTTACCCGCATTCATCGCGTCGTTCGAGATTCGCATGTGCCAGTGATCGGGCGTGGCGATGATGACCGCGTCGACGTCTGAACGCGCAAGCACTTCGCGATAATCGCGTGTGGTGAAGAGCTGGTTGCCCCAAATCTCTTTTGCGCGAGCGAGCCGCCCGTCGTAGAGATCGGCGACGGCGACGAGTTCTATTCCCGGGATCTTCAATGCCTCTCGCGTATCGCCCATGCCTTGCCCGCCGGCCCCGATGAGCCCGAGTCTGATTTTGTCGCTCGGCGCGACCGTCTTACTAGATTCGGACTTGTCCGCTGCGAGAATCGTTGTCGAAGTAGCCGCCGCCAGCGTCGTCGCCGTCGTCAGCTTGATGAAATCTCGTCGAGTTGTTCTTCCGGTATTCATCGCCCGTCTCCTTCTCGACGCAGGCTCTTGCGGTCTGCGCGATTCTGATTGCAATGTTTCAAACCCAATCTGGTTCGAAGGCCCAACTTTTCGCAAGCCGTTCGCTCACATTCGCGTTTTTTCCTCTGCGTCCTCGGCGTCCTCTGCGGTTGATTCCGAGCCACTGAGCAGGCAAAACCGCGGAGGACGCCGGGGCCGCAGAGGACTGCTTCCTGACAACACGCTAATACGCCACTGCCCAACTTTCGGGTTGGTTGCTCGTTGAGTGGAAAGCCTACTATTATCCTCCTGCGCGGTCGGTTTGCAATCAGAAATTGCGCAGGTTGCAATCAGAAATTGCATGGCTCACACACTTTTGTCGGGAGAGATCGAATGTTCAAGGAAAGCGTTGTAGCAGTTCTGTGCCTGATAATGCCGTCGGCGTTGGTGTCCGGGCGCACGGCTTCGTCCGCGAATCCGGCGGCTGACGATAAGATAATCGGACGTTGGGACATGAAGGTCCAGGACGCGAGCGGCGCGACTTATCCGTCGTGGTTTGAAGCGACTCGCGAAGGCGGAAAGCTCGCGGGCCGATTTGTTGGACGGTTCGGCAGCCAGCGACCCATCAAGTCCATCGAGTACGCCGACGGCCATCTCAAATTCAGGTTGCCGATTCAGTATGAGAGTCGAAAGACCGATCTCGAGTTTGAAGCAAAGCTGGTTGGCGATCGTCTCGAGGGTACGGCTCCTGATGCCGATGGGAAGCCGATGAAATGGACCGCGGTGCGCGCGCCGAAGCTCGAACGCAAATCGTCGCCGCGATGGGAGAAGCCGATCACGCTGTTCAACGGACGCGATATGAGTGGTTGGCATGTGCGCGACGCGTCGAAAGCGGATACGTGGCGAGTCGCGGCTGGTGTGATGGAGAATACGCCTCACGGGACCGACATCGTCACCGACCAGAAGTTCACCGACTTCAAGCTGCACGTCGAGTTCAAGATGGTCGAGAAGAGCAATAGCGGGGTCTACCTGCGCGGGCGCTATGAGGTCCAGATCGAAGACAACTTCGGACAAGAGCCCGAGAGCCACCGCATCGGAGGCATCTACGGTTTCGTCACCCCTTCGAGCAATCCATGTAAGAAGGCCGGCGAGTGGCAGACCTACGATATAACCCTGATCGGCCGCACGGTGACGGTAGTCTTGAATGGTACGGCTATCATCGAGAAGGCCGAGATTCCGGGCATCACCGGAGGCGCGCTCGATAGCAACGAAGGCGAGGCCGGCGCGATAATGCTTCAGGGCGATCACGAGAAGATTTACTATCGCAACATCGTGATCACTCCAGCAAAGTGAGCCAAACAGTCATGCCACAAAGGCACGAAGACACAAAGCTCCACGAAGAAAGGCCCTGGTGATTCTTGGCGCTTTCGTGTCTTCATGGCATTTCTTCCGCAACTCAAAGATTGCATCACTACAAAAAAAACAAACCAACATGCACCGCACGGCGTCTAAGACAACGTGTGCCTGAGGAACCTACGTCCGAGTGGTCTTTTGTTGGCACAGACGAGCAGTCAAACAATTAACCCGCCCCAACCTCATCGCCGGCAGGTGCAAGCCATCTCTTATGCGTCACGGACGTTCCGACCCGCGCAAACGTCTAATTCAGTCCTATCAGGAAAAGGTGAATGACCGACTACACACTTCAAACCAGCCTACCCGCTCGTAACAGAATGGAAGCAACACGCGTCTCTCCTATTGCTCGATGGATTCGAGGATTTGCGCTTTATGGAGTTTGGTTAGTGATGCTCACGATGCCGGCTCACGCGCAAGAGCTGAGCAATGACACTTTGAGTTTGCGGTTGAGCGTCACGCCTGAAAACATTCCCGTAATCGATGAGGCGGTATGGAAGGCGACGGGCCAGGCGGTGTTTCAGGACATGGGCACGCCTGATGGCCTCAGCGCGTGGGTTCCGTCGGGGTTGATTCCAGCAGCCCAGACGACCCCGCCAGCCTGGGTTATCACACAAGGCGATGACCTCACGACCGCCGAAGCCACCTGCGAGCTTTCAAACAAGATTCTCATTACCTGGATCGTTGAGCTCCCGAATCGAGGGCAGCTCTTTCGCGTGCATATCCGGCTGACTAATGGCGGCAAGAAAGCGCAGGTCGTCGATTCGTTTCCCGCGTGGTCGGCCAATTGGAACGTCGCCGGACAATCGCAATGGGCGCGCTGGTGGAAATCTCTCGAGTACAACCGCGTCGAGGAAGCATTGACGGCCACCAGTCAGATTCGTTTCGGTAGCCGGCTGCATAGCTCCGATGTCGTCGCGGAAGGAGTCAATCCATACTGGGTTGTCGGCGGTCCCGATCGTCGCATCTATTTCGGTTTGCAATGGTGCGGCGGCTGGAGCGCGAGACTCCAGGGACTTGATAATGGCTTTACGTTTTCGGTTGGTTTGCCCTCTGAAGAGACGCAACTGGTTCTCAAACGGGGCGAGACCATTGAAGGCCCCGCGCTGCTGGTCACGCCAATGCCCGCGTCTGACGACCTCAGCGGCCGATCGACCTGGATGAGCCAGCGATACTCGCTGGGGCGCATTCTGTATTCCGGTCCTTCGGTGTCATTCCCGTTGACTTACAATCATTGGTATGCGGCTCGCGCGGACGTGGATGAAGACTTCTTGAATAGACAAATAGCCGCGATGTCCCCCTATTCGTTTGATGCTTTCGTTATCGACGCCGGATGGTTTGCCGAAGGGCGTTGGAAGCCTGACTCCGCAAAATTTCAACCCGATGAGTTCGTAGCCATGCTGGCTTCTCTCAAAGAGAACGGCATAAGACCCGGTCTCTGGTCGACTCCGCAATACGTGAGCGAAGACGACGATGAATCAGCCTTGACTATAGAACAGCCGCCGGTCGCCTCGAACTTCTTAAGCGGTTACCTGGTTGATATGGCGCAACCCGAATTCCAGGGTTATCTGACGGACCATGTCCAAATCCTGCGAAACAAGTATTCCATCGAGTACTGGAAATACGATCAGCCCTTATTCACCGATCAGTCGCGCGCGGGGGCGATGAAGAATGTCATCGGTTTCCAGAACGCAATGAAAGCCGTGCGTAACGCCAACCCCGATCTCATGATTGAGAATTGCTTGAACGGCGGGCGAATGATCAACGAGTTCACTCTGCTGACCACGCAGGCGACCTGGCTCAAGGATCTTGGCGCGAAAGTGCCGGACCCGCGTGGGAACATCTCAGTCTCGCTGAACGCGCTGGATTTTGTCTTCCCGTGGGCAGCGCTTCGCTTCACGATCAATCTGGATCGCATGGATCAAGACGATGACGAAGCGCTGCGGCTCTACTGCCGCAGCGCGATGGCTGGCATATGGGGCTTTTCCACGGACCTGTCGAAGATCAGCGACCGGCAGCAGGGCATTGTGCTGAAGGAGATTGAGAATTATCGCCAGTTGAATCATCTGAAGTTTTCCTGCCAATATGACCTGCAATTGCCGAGCGATACGGCCGACGTCGCAGGTGTAACCTTCTACAGCAGAAGACGGTTCAATGCGGGAGTCTTGCTTTATCGGTGGCAGCGAGACGGAGCGTTCGACCAGCGAGTCAGTCTGTCCAGGCTGAAGTCCGGCGTGACCTACCACGTAGTGGATGCAGATACCGGGACCGAGATCATCGCCAGCGGCAGTGATCTGATCAGCAATGGCGTTACCGTACCTTTCAGTGCGGAGCGCCAGTCGGCGTTGCTATTCATAGAGCCGGTCGTACAATCTCCCTAGACTTGTAAGGGCGTCCCTCCGTGGGCGCCCCTCTTTGCGGCTCACTTCGATCACCGATGAGGGGCGCCCGCGGAGGGACGCCCTTACATGTCCATCACGATATCGTCAAAACGACATTCGCCACAGACGCTTGTTGCCTTCGTTCGCGCGATGGCGCAACATGTTCGTCAAATGATCTTCCGTCAAATCATCTTCCGGTACATACATCGACTGATCGCAACGTTCATCCTTGCAGTGCTTCTTGCGTTCGCACCTGCGGTATACCCGAGTCGGTTGGCGCTGACGCAGACTATCGAGCGTCAGGAGCCGGCTGATGCACAACGCATCACTCGCCCGACGAGCAAGCCTTACACCGGCGATCTGTCGATCTTTGAAGACCCCGAGCGCGACGAGAGGCTGCAGATAAATCGCGTGATGGAAATCTTGAAGATCAAGCAGGGTTCCACCGTTGCGGATATCGGCGCCGGTTCCGGTTGGTTCACGGTGAGAGCGGCCAGGCGCGTTGGCACAACCGGCAATGTGTACGCGGTGGAAATAAATCGCGAATTTCTGGAGCACATCGAAGCGCGCGCAGGTAAGGAGAAGCTCTCGAACGTTCACGCGGTGCTTGGCAAAGAGGACGACCCATTGCTTCCGCGCGAGAGCCTCGATGCCGCGCTGATCCTGAAGACCTACCACGAGATCGCCCAACCGATTCTGTTGCTCTCGCATCTTCGCGAATCTATGCGCGCCGGAGCGCTGCTTGGCATCATCGATAAAGACGGCAACGGCAGGAATCACGGAATCAATCGGGAGGTGGTGATCAAAGAAGCGGCCAAAGCGGGCTTCTCACTGGTTGACCAGTATGACTTTGTGAAGCCGGACGGCATGGATTATTTCCTCGTCCTCCGTCCTTCGGGTGCTTTGCGGTCCTTTGCGCCTTTGCGCTGAGTATCGGATTTTGCTCCCTCAATACCCAATACTCAACGCAAAGGCGCAAAGGACCGCAAAGCACGCGGAGGTTATTCAGCAACGCGGAATCCGAACACCACTACCCAAATTTTCGCCAGGCCGGACTACGATCTCTTCCTGGTCACGCCTTCTTGACCTTCACTTGCCTTGCTCGTTCCGATAGCTGTAACTCCCGCAGTGGATGTTGCGTACCTATTTATTGTCGAAAGAATCATCAAGATGGATTGATAGATAGGTTCATTGCGCCCCAGGGTTAAGGAAGAACTGCCTGCCTCCGATGAGCCCCATCGTGCGCTCCATAATGAAACAGGGTATTATTAACAAAGATGAGCTTATGACAATTAGTCTCTTAAACCTTCGCATGATCTCCAGTCATTATCTTCGAATCCTCTCGGGGGCCGGACTGATCGCGGTCCTCATCCTCTCTTCCGCCGCCTGCAAGAGCGGTTATCCTGTTTCGGCCAGGAACGCCTCGGGCGAAGCGACAGAAGCCAGACCGGTGAAAGTGTCTGCCGCTTCTGAAATCTCAATGGAGCGAACTATCACCGTAACCGGGACACTTGCGGCTTTCGACCAGGCGACCGTCAGCGCGAAGGTGCCCGGCCGGCTCGCGTCCATTTCGGTTGATCTCGGCACCGTGCTGCGACAGGGCCAGGTCATTGCTCAAATCGAGAAGCAGGATTATCAACTCCGGCTTCAACAGGCGGAAGCGGCGCTTTCGCAAGCGCGAGCCCGAGTTGGATTGCCTCCTGAAGGTAAGGATGATCGCATAGTAACCGAAGAGACCGGCACCGTCAGATCGGCCCAGGCGCTGCTCGACGATGCCAAGGTCAAACTCGATCGGGCTGAAGGGCTCGTCAAGCGCGGCGTTCTTGCAAAGGCGCAGCTCGACAGCGCCGCTTCAGATTACAAGGTTGCGCTCAGCCGGTATCAGGATGCGATCGAGGAGATTCGAAACCGGCAGGCGCTGGTGGTACAACGCCGTTCGGAACTCGAAATCGCGCGCCAGCAGCTTACCGATTCGGCAATCTATGCGCCGTTCGACGGTGTCATTCAGGAGAAGCGGGCAAGCATCGGCGAGTATATTGCGGCCGGCGCTCCGGTGGTCACCATAGTCAGAATGGATCCGCTGCGTTTGCGCGCGGAAGTGCCCGAGCGTGAGTCGCGCAGCGTTCACGTCGGCCAGGAAGTTCGAGTGACGCTCGAAGGCGATTCAAGCGTTTACACCGGAAAGATCGCCCGCATAAGCCCGGCCATCACCGCGCAGAATCGCGTGTTGATCGTGGAAGCTGAAGTTCGGAATAACGGTACCCTTCGTCCCGGATCATTCGCGCGCGCGGAAATTGTTTCAGCCGATAGAGCTCCGGCGCTGGCGGTTCCCACGGCTGCGCTTGTGAGCTTCGCGGGAATCGACAAAGTGATCCTCGCGCAAGGCGGCAAAGCGGTCGAGACTCCAATCACTCTCGGACGCCGAACCGCTGAATGGGCCGAGGTCCTGGCGGGATTGAAAGTCGGCGACCCTGTGATAATCAGTCCCGGCAACCTTCAATCGGGTCAGCCGGTGGTGATAACGGAGTAGTTCGGAGTTCAGGGTTCAGAGTTCCGGGTTCGAACTCTGAACTCGGAACCCTGAACCCTGAACCCTGAACTCTGAACCCTGAACTCTGAACTCTGAACCCTGAACTCGGAACCCCAGTTTTTATGCAGAAGCTCGCAGAAATTTGTATCAAGCGCCCGGTGTTCGCGGCGATGATCATCCTCGCTCTCGTGGTGGTTGGCGCTGCCAGCTACTTCCGCCTCGGCGTCGATCGTTTTCCCTCTGTAGACCTTCCGACCGTCAGCGTGCGCACGAGTCTGCGTGGCGCGGCGCCTGAAGAGGTCGAGAGCGAGGTCTCACAAAAAATCGAAGAGGTTGTAAACACAGTCGAAGGCATACAGGAATTGCGCTCGATTTCCTTTCAAGGCAGTTCGTTCGTCATCGTTTCGTTCAACCTCGATCGAAACATAGATATCGCCGCGCAGGACATTCGCGATCGCGTTTCGACAATAACCCGCGACTTGCCGAAGGACGTTGACCCTCCGGTGATCGCGAAGTTCAACAACGACTCATCGCCGGTCATTACCATCGCGCTTTCAGCGGACCGCCCCCTTCGCGAACTGACCGAGCTTGCCGACAAGGTGGTGAAGGTCCAGCTCGAAAGATCGACCGGAGTCGGAGAGGTTTCCATCACCGGCGGTCTAAACCGCGCTATCAATGTCTGGGTGGATCCTGACAGGCTTGCAGCGTATCAGATACCGATAACCACGATTCGCAACGCCATCGTCCGTCAGAACGCCGACGCGCCGGGCGGCAACGTTACGTCAGGCGCTCACGAGCAGGGCCTTCGCACGATGAGCCGCGTCGTGGATCCGAAGCTCTTCGGTGATCTTGTGGTCACAAACATCAACGGCGCGCCTGTCCGGGTGCGCGACGTTGGCTGGGCTGAAGACGGAACAAAGGAGCAGCGCACGCTTGCCCGCTTGAACGGAGTGCCAACGGTCACACTTGAAGTGCAACGCCAATCGGGGGCCAACACTATCGAAGTGATTGAGGGTGTGAAGAAGGCCCTCGCTCGTGTAGCCGGTCAGATTCCGTCCGACGTCAAGATGGAAGTGATCCGCGATCAATCTCGTTACATCTACGCCGCCCTTCACGAGATCAACCTTCACCTCATACTGGGGAGCATTCTCGCGTGTCTGGTCGTTCTGTTGTTCGTGCGAAGCTGGCGCTCGACGCTGATCGCGGGCATCGCAATTCCGGCCTCGGTTATCGCGTCGTTTGGAATGATGAGGGCGCTGAACTTCACGCTGAACAGCGTGACCATGCTCGCGCTGGTGCTGATGGTAGGAATAGTCATCGACGATGCGATCGTAGTGCTTGAAAACATTTTCCGCTTCGTCGAGGAAAAGAAGATGCGGCCTTTCGAAGCCGCTCGCGCCGCGACCGCTGAGATCGGGATGGCGGTGATGGCTACGACCTTGAGCCTGGTCGTAATCTTCATTCCTGTGTCGTTCATGTCCAGTGTGTCGGGACGCTTCCTGTACCAGTTCGGCATCACCGCCGCGGTTGCGATCATGGTGAGCCTGCTTGTTTCGTTCACGCTGACCCCTATGATGAGCGCTCGTTTGCTTCGCGCTGAGGACGCCGGCGGTCACGATCAGGCGAAATCACGGTCGGGCTTCTACGGGTGGATAGATCGGGTCTATACCAGCCTGCTGCTGTTCGCGATGCGACATCGCGTGGCAGTCGCCGTTCTCGCGCTGCTGGTTATTTTTTCATCTGTTCCTCTCTACGGCATTGTGAAGCAGGACTACTTGCCAAGCGACGTGGACGAATCCGAATTCGACGTCAACATCACCGCCCGGGAAGGCACGAGCTTCGCGTCGATGGAGGAGGTGATGCGAGCCGTTGAAGCGGATCTTCGCACGACTCCGGGCGTTCAGGTTGTGCTGGCGACCGCAGGCGGGGGCTTCAACGGCAACGTCAGCCAGGGCAGCGCTTACATTCGCATAGCGCCAATCGAAGAGCGCAGCTTTTCGATCGAGCGCCTCTGGCATGGAGTCAGTCACGGACATCCGCTCGAGGCTTTTCAAACCAACTACTCTCAGCGCGACGTGATGCAGGAGATTCGCAGTCGCCTGAGAAAGTACAAAGACCTTCGCACCTCTGTGCGAAACGCGCCGTCGTTCAACATCGGCGGCGGCGGATTCGACATAGACTTCAACCTGCGCGGGCCAGACCTTGAAGCCCTTGCGAGTTATGCCGATCAGCTTCGCCTGCGCGCGCCGGAGCTTGGAATCGTCGACGCCGACACGACCCTGAAGCTGGATAAGCCCGAGCTGCGCGTTGAAATCGATCGAACGCGCGCCGCCGATCTGGGCGTATCAACCGACGATATCGCCTCCGCGTTGCAGTTGATGGTTGGAGGCGATCAGCGAGTCTCGCGCTTCCACGACGCGGCGGTCAACGACGATTATGACGTTCAGCTACGGCTGACTAATGGCCAGCGAAATGACCCCGCGGCGATTTCGCGGCTTTACGTGTCGCGGCAGAACGGGGAACTTGCGCGACTGGATAATCTTGTGAGTGTGGTTCCCGGCAAGACCGCGTCGCGCATCGATCGGCTCGATCGCCAGCGGCTGGTATCGCTGCGCGCGGCAGTGGCGCCCGGTTACGCGCTTGCCGACCGGCTTGACGCTCTCCGCAAGGCGGTTGCCGATATGCACCTGCCCGCCGCGTACACCACCAGTGTTTCTGGCCGCGCGCGTGAGCTCGAGCGGACGTTCAACGAGTTTATCTGGGCGTTCCTGCTTTCGGTCATATTCATGTATATGATCCTCGCATCGCAGTTCGAGAGCGTGGTTCACCCGCTGACCATCCTGCTATCGCTTCCGCTTTCGATTCCGTTTGCGTTGTTCTCGCTGTGGGTAACCGGCAACACGCTGAATCTGTACTCGGCGCTCGGCATACTGGTGCTGTTCGGCGTGGTGAAGAAGAACGCCATTCTCCAGATTGATCACATGAACGGACTACGCAACCGGGGAATGGATCGCCCCACCGCGATCCTCCAGGCGAATCGCGACCGGCTTCGCCCGATTCTGATGACGACGCTCGCATTGGTGGCAGGGATGATGCCACTGGCGTTGGGAACGGGACCGGGCGCGGATGAACGACGAGCCATCGCCGTAGTAGTTATCGGCGGGCAAACGCTTTGCCTGCTGTTGACCCTGGTGGTAACGCCGGTTGCGTATTCGGTGTTTGATGATATGGCTGCCACTGAGGCGTGGCGCTCGCTGGCGAATCGGATCTACGCGATAACCCATCCGTTCAGGAAACGAGTAAAGTCAGCCGTATCCGGCGCGTCGGTGTCTGCCGAGATAGATAGCATCGGCGCGGAGATTGAAGCCGCCGCCAAAGCTGACGACAAAATGAAAGTCGGCGCCGGCGATTAGGGATCTTTTCAAACGTTGCAATGTGCAGAAAGAAGCGGTCCGATCACGAATAAAGAACTAGTCAACGCTATCTGTAAACAATCAAGACCTCTGATTAGATCAAAGAGGGACGTTGCCCTTCGGTCCCTGGAAAGGGTCATTCTTGTGAAGAATCTGGATAAGGTGATGGTGGGGGCGATGGGTTGCGCTCAATGGATTCGTGCAGATTTGGAACTACTACTTCGCGCCGCATTTTGGCTAACTCTTTCAGAAGGCGCGTTACGCGCCCGAATCGTGCTGGATCAAAAGGATTTGATGCAGAAGTTTCAGAAGCGTCTGGGCTTGAGTGATGGTGAAATAGAATCTCTCTTGAAGCGATCAGACGACTTGCTGAAGAGTTTGCCTCCTGTAAAGAAACAAATTGAGAATAACGCTCAGATACTCGAGCACGACATCTGGCATCAGCCGAAACTCGCGAAACTGTATGGCCATTTCCACGGTTCGCTCTCAAAGTTGTCGCACCCAGATCCGTTTTATCTTCTTTCCGGAACTGCTCTCTAGTCAGATTCCAGAATCCATTATGCCGGATTTTTCGCTATGTGCTAACGAGCTTGATAAAGAGTGGCGAGAACTGGAGGAAGAAACAAAGGCGGCCTAACTCTGGCGTTCGCTTAGTCGAAATGCAAATCCCTCCAGTTCCGTTCGGCCATCTGCAAAGCTTTCTACTAACAATCAAGAAGCTCAAGAAGCGAGCTGCGCTCAACTTCAAACGCGTGAGCCGAGACCCGCGACTAGATTGACCCAGTACACTCATCTGGTACACTGGAGCCTATCAGGATTGAACAACTCCAAGGAGATATTACCTTGAGCAGCAGAGTCGCCCCTGCAGTACGAACGATCACGCTGACGAAGGCTCGGAACAATCTTGGCGATTTAGTGACGCGTGTTCATCACAACAAAGAGTACTTGATCTTTGAGAAAGACGGCGTCCCGATTGCCGGCGTTATGGACATTGACGAGTTTGAAGACTACTTGGAACTTAACGACCCGAAGGTCCGTCGCGAGATTATGAAGAGCAACGAAGATATTCGTGCTGGCCGAACGCGCAACGCCAGAGACTTGCTGGCAGAACTGCGCGATAAGAACAAAAGCAAAGTTCGGAAGACGCGGTCCAAGAAGGTATGACGACCCGTTTCACTGTTCGTTCTGGTTCAGCTTTCGACCGTGCCCTGCGCAAGCTAGTCAAGCGTCATCCCCGTCTAGTTGATTCATACGATGATGTCATCGACATCCTGGAACACTTATCGATGAAGCGATGAAATGAACGTCCGCGCCGGCGACTAAAAGTTTTTTCACCTCACACCCATCTTTGCCCTACCATTCGTTCGTACGGTATAAAGTATGAAGCGTGTTAAGCCCCAATCCAATTGAAGGTGTTGAAGCATCGTGCATCATAAGAAGTTTCTGTTCGCAGTCGTTGTCGGAACCGCAGCTCTGGCCGTCGCCATCTCGACAATCGTAATCGGAAGCTCGCGCAATGAAACGCCCGCCGCCGTTGCTGAAGGGCCGCTTGAAGACTCGAGCGGTGAGGTTGCGGCTACGCTGCCCGTGTTTCATCGAGTCGACGAAAATTACGTGCGAGGCTCGCAGCCGATGCGAGGGGGCATCAGCACGCTGAAGAGACTCGGCGTCAGGACGATGGTCGACCTGCGTTCGATCTATGACTACACCGACGAGGTTAAGACCGTAGCGGAAATCGCCGGCCTCAAGTATGAATGGATTCCAATGAGCGTCTGGAACCCTCCGACCGATGAGGAAGCGAAGAAGTTCGTTTCCATTGTGAGCGATGCCGCCAACGGTCCGTTCTTTGTCTTTTGCGCGGACGGGCTAAACCGAACCGGCGAGATGACTGCGATCTATCGAGTCGCACGCGACAACTGGAGTGTCGAGAAGGCGCTGGACGAAGCCGACCAGCTCGGCTTCAGCCCTTACTATTGGGGGCTGAGAGATTATGTGTGGGACTACGCGCGAAAGTTCCGGCCATCGGCGGTCCCACCCACCGGCCGCCGCGTGAGTCCGACCGAACAGTGATCGGTTGCTGGTCTCTTCATCAAAAGTGCCGCTTAAGTGTGCTGACCCCTTCGCAGTCCTCAGCGTCCTCGGCGTCCTCTGCGGTTTATCTTGGATTGGTGCGGAGAATCAACCGCAGAGGACGCGGAGGACACGCAGTAATTCTGAGCCAGCAACAGGGTGTGACGCCTGACCGATCCGCGACAACGCTTGATCATTCAGCATCCCCTCCATCATACTTCGCCGCGAATGCACTGATTCTCAACGCCGAAAGCTTAAGCACCGATGGCGAAATCCAAAATCTCTAAACTCGTTTTTGTCTGCCAGCAGTGCGGCTCGCAGCAGCAACGTTGGATGGGCAAGTGCCCGGACTGCGGCGAATGGAATTCACTCGTCGAAGAGAAACCCGCAACTCTGCAACCGGGAGCTTCGCCCCGCGGTGGAATGTTCCGCATGAGAGAGACCGCAACGCTCGCTTACCAGGACATCGAAAGCCAGGACGACGCCCGCCAACCGTCGGGCATCGAAGAGTTCGACCGCGTGCTTGGCGGAGGCATAGTCCCGGGTTCGCTTGTGTTGATCGGCGGCGACCCCGGCATCGGAAAATCAACGCTGCTGCTCGAGGTCTCGGACAAGCTTTCTACTAATTGCGGTAAAGTGCTTTACGTTTCAGGCGAAGAGAGCGAACGCCAAATCAAATTGCGCGGCGAGCGATTGGGCATCAATCCCGCCGCTTTGTACCTTTTGCCCGAAACCTGCCTCGAGCGGATTTTTCAGGAGATCGACCGTCTCGATCCGCAAGCCGTCGTCGTCGATTCAGTGCAAACCGTGTTTTCGATGAAGCTTGAATCCGCGCCCGGATCGGTCTCTCAGGTTCGCGAAGTAGCCGGCCAGTTCCTGATGCTTGCCAAGAATCGAGGCATTCCTGTTTTTCTTATCGGACATGTCACCAAGGACGGTTCGATCGCCGGACCGAAGACGCTCGAGCACATCGTCGATACCGTCCTCTACTTCGAAGGTGAGCGGCATCACAATCATCGAATCATTCGCGCGGTGAAAAACCGTTTCGGCGCGGCGAATGAAGTGGGCGTATTCGAGATGACTGGCCGCGGGCTCGTTCCTGTGCTGAATCCGTCCGGGTTGTTTTTGAATGAGCGGCCCGTTGGAGTGTCGGGCTCAGTGGTAACCGCGTGCATTGAAGGCACGCGGCCGATGCTGGTTGAGCTGCAGGCGCTGGTCAGTTCCTCGAAATACGGCACGGCTCGAAGAATGACTCAGGGCGTCGACGGCAACCGCGTGTCTCTGTTGATGGCGATGCTCGAGAAGCGCGTCGGGATGCAAGTGCTCGCTGACGATGTGTTCGTGAATGTAGCCGGTGGCATGACGATCGACGAACCTGCTGCCGATCTTGGGATTGTCGCCGCGATTGCATCGAGCTTTCGCAACGTTCCGGTGGACGAACGAGCGGCGGTGTTTGGAGAAGTCGGATTAGCCGGAGAAGTGCGAGCGACAAGCCAGGCTTCGGTGCGGGTGCGTGAAGCCTATGCGATGGGCTTCAAACGTTGTGTTATTCCTCACGGGAATCTCACGGGTCTTGATTACGACGACGGGATTGAAGTGATCGGAGTTCGCAACGTTACTGATGCGCTCGATGCGTTGTTTTGACCCTAGCCACTAGAGACAATCACTATGACAATAGACAACTCGCTGATGGAAGCCTTGGCTGCAGTAGAGCTCCGGCGCAAAGAGGGTAACGAGACCTTCCACGAGAACGATGTTCCTGTCGGTAAGGATCTCTTGAGTTACTGGCGATGGTCAGCCTCCGATCTCCTAAGCAATACCGAACGCGGCCGGCTCGCCGAATACATCGTTGCGATGGCGCTCGACGTTGCAGACGGCGTTCGCTCGGGATGGGAGGCCTACGACATCGAAACATCATCGGGGATCCGTGTCGAAGTAAAGGCCAGCGCTTACGTACAGACGTGGGGTCAGAAGGCTTTGTCGAAGATCATCTTCGGCATACGTCCAACAAGAGCGTGGGATCCAACCACTAATGTCTTTGCAAAAGACTCCCAACGCCAGGCCAATGTCTATGTTTTTGCTGTCCTCGCCGAGCGCAACCAGACGAACGTCGATCCGCTCAACCTCGCCCAATGGCAGTTCTACGTTTTGCCCACTAGCGTCCTTAACGATCGGGCGCCCCTCCAGAAAACTATCAACCTTTCTTCGCTTCTAAGGATGGGAGCGCTGATTGCGGGTTATCAAGAACTCCGCGAAGCCGTTGAGCGTGCTTCGGGTGATCTCGCTACTGCGGAGTGCAAGTAGTCGCAAGGTTTGCTACCATCAGTCCGCAAACTACAGCCAAACGAGGAGGCTCGCAGTGACTAATCCTAAGCAGCGCATTACGATCAACCCTGAACAATGCGGTGGCCGTCCGTGTATTCGCGGTATGCGGATTCGAGTCATTGATGTCCTTGATCTTTTTGCCGCTGGACTCAGTGCTCAAGAAATTCTTGGGGAGATGCCTGACCTTGAGATGGAAGACCTGACGGCGGCCTTGCGGTACGCGGCCCAGAGACTTGACCATCCGGTTATTGCCGCATGATTATCTGGATTGACGCTCAGCTCTCACCCGCCCTCGCTAACTGGATCGAAACAACACTCGGTATCCAAGCGCGTGCATTACGCGATGTTGGTCTGCGCAACGCGACGGATCGAGAGATCTTTCGCGCGGCCCGTGCAGCTAATGCGATAGTGATGACTAAGGATAGCGATTTCGTAACCCTGCACAACCAACTCGGCGCGCCGCCGCAGGTCATCTGGCTCACGTGCGGGAACACATCGAACCAGTATTTGCGCACCTTACTGACAACAGCGTTGCCCAAAGCTCTTGTGTTGTTGGAGGGTGGAGAGGATCTCGTTGAGATCAGCGCGCCCTAACGAGTGTCCGAAAAGGTCCTGCGTTTAGTTTGTCCGCGCCGCCATCTCTACAGTCCAAACGCTCTTACCAGCAGTGCTGCCATCTGGCCGCGCGTGACATAGTCTCCTGGGCAAAAATTCCCTCCGCCACATCCTCCGGTAATCCCCAGGGCTCCAAGCCTGTCGATGAAGGCGTAGTACGGATTGGACCGCGGCACGTCTAAGAACATCCGAGACGCGGGAACGGGAGGGCTGTACTCTCCCAGCGCCCGGATGATAAGTGCAGCTACCTGTTCGCGGGTGACAGGATCACCGGGGCAGTAGAGCGGTTGACCCTGGTTATTGGCGCCGCAGCCGCTGGTGATGCCAAATGCAGCCAGCTTGTCGATGAAGCTATAGAAAGGATCAGGCTGCCCGTTTACGGTTGGCGGCACGTCATCAAATCGTTGCATAGCTGTAGGCAGGGGGCTGAACTCTCCAAGCGCTTTAATCACAAGCGCTGCCATCTGCTGGCGAGTGACCGGTTCATCGGGGCAGTAACGCCCATTAGCGCAGCCTACAGTCACGCCTCGAGCGGCCAGTTTACCTATCTCCGTGTAAAAAAAATGAGTCTTGGGAACATCAAGAAAGTCTACACTCTGGACAACGGTGAACGTCTGACCTGCGACTGTGATAACGCCGCTACGATTAACTGCGCCGGGATTTGCGCGTACCAAAAAGGTGACCGTCCCGTTACCGGCGCCACTTCCCGACAGAATGGTAATCCAAGCTACGTCGGCTGAGGCGGTCCAGCTACAGTTCCTCGCTTGTGTCACATTGAAGCTGCCCATTCCTTCGTTGGCACTGAAGGATTGACTCAATGGAGCCATCGAGAGGACGCACTCCGACGGCGGCGTGTAGTTGTAGTATATGGATCCCCTGGCTGCGGGTGTCCCGCCTTCGCAATGTTGGATGAAATCCGCCGCGAAGCTCACCACTTGCACTTCGGAGGATGAATAATCAAAGGCGGCATCAAGGACGGTAAACTCACCAATCAGCGTGTTGCATCCTCGGCCATTTCCCGAAAGGTCCAGGCCCGGGTGTCCGGCAGCTTCGAAGGGATAGCGTTGAGCGTTGGTGTAATAGCCGGGCACCAAAGCTACATTCAGATTTCTGGTTGTGATGTGGAGACTCCACCAATTAGCAAAGGCAGCGTCGTTGTAGGCCAGGCGAAAGTAATTACCCGCACCGTTGGTGCTTCCCCAAGTGCGGAAAAATCCATCTCTTGGCGTGAACACATACTCATGAGACCCCACGATAAAGTCGCCCGGTTCCCCTTGCAAGGATAGCCTGGTGATTGAAGGAATCGGTGACACAACCTTCAACGTGGCTGCGCTTGAAACTCCATGGTAACTGGCAAGTATGACGACCGACGAAGGCGATTTTATCCTGGTGGTGCTTATCGGGAAGTCTGCAGACTTCGATCCCTGTGGCACCGGGACGCTGGAAGGCACAGTCGCCAGCGCGACATTGCCGCTGGCGAGGTGTACGAGCGCGCCGCCCGGCGGCGCGGGATCGGTAAGAACCACGATGCCCTTGACGGTCTCGCCCCCATTTACGGTCGGCGGATTAGCTCTCAGAGAACTGGTGGGAGTGTAATTGTAGTAGATAACACCCGCCAGTGAGATTGGACCACCTTCACAATGTTGCTCGAACTGCGCTGCGAAGCTGATGAGTTGTGGAGTTCCTGATGAATAATCAAAAGTTGCTTGCAGGACGGTGAAGCTGCCTGTCACCGTGTTGCACCCTCGCCCATCTCCAGTAACCTCGAGACCTGGATGACCAGCCGTTGCAAACGGCGCGCGCATCGCCTTATCGTAAAAGCCAGGCTTTAACTCCAGATGTAGCTGGGTTGTGGTAAATGTCAAATTCCACCGCTGACCGGGACCAGTGAAGCCAATCGTAACGTAATCGACCAAACCATCGTGATCGTGATCGAGTCCTCCCGCTGAGAAACTGCCATTCGCCGGCGTGAATGAATATGTTTGCCCACCGCCTATGTAATCCCCCGGATTGCTCACCATGTAAAGTTGCGTAGCGCCGGCGGCCGGTGTGCTCTGCGCGAAAGCTGATGGCGCGAAAGCAGCAAGAAAGAGAAGTATCAGTATCGTGTGAATGCGGTTCATGTGCGGACCTCTTTGAGGGGATCGACCGGAGGGCGCTGTCATTCTGGCACGTTTGCCTGGCACCGGCAAGAATAAACAAGGCGGACGGGAGTAACGACCTGTATGGGCGGCCCTCCGTGGCCGCCCCTCTTTACGTACGGCGCTCGTTGGACCGAAGAGGGGCGGCCAGGGAGGGCCGCCCATACAGGTCGTTACTACGAGACCGCCCAGAGTCGTGTCCGATTAATAGATGAGAGCCGTTGAAGAAAACCACCCAATCAATGTGAACCTGCTCGCTGCGACCTCTCAACGAACTTCATCGAAATGTCAGCGCCAATAATCAGGCCGCTCCTCAGTGTTCGGGTCGTGTCTTTCCATCCATCGCTCCGGTTTTTTCAACTCATCGAATCCAAATCGGCGATACATCTCGTGAGCGTCTTTCGTCGCGAGCACCCATCTTCGAAATCCCTGCAGTTCCGGATGGGCGATGATCACTTCCATCAGCCACTTTCCCAATCCCTGCCCCTGAAACGCCTCGAGGATGAATACATCCGCGATCCACGCGAAGGTCGCGTAGTCGGTTATCACTCGCGCAAAGCCAACTTGGTGATCGCCCGCGTAGACGCCGAACGGAAGCGAGTGTTCGATTGATCTGCGGATTGTCTCGGGAGAGCGCCCCGCCGCCCAATAGGACGTGTCCAGAAAGCGGTGAATGACTTCGATATCGAGCCGCGACCTGTCTGTGCTTATTGTGAACTCGCCTCGCTGATAATCCATTCCAAATTCCCCGCGATTCTGGGTAGTGGGGTGATAGTGTCTTGCTCGCTCACATTCGCGTTTCTCCTCTGCGTCCTCTGCGTCCTCTGCGGTTGATTCCGAGCAACTGAGCAGGAAAAACCGCGGAGGACGCCGGGGACGCAGAGGACTGCTTGCTGGCAACACGCTAATATCTCACTACCCGGTTTTGCGTGCTCAACGCGCGGCGGTGCTGCCGTGCGCTGCTTCGCGCAGGCGCCTTTCGGCTAAACTGTCGGCGGCTTTGTAAGTAGGAATGCCGTCAGCCTTCGCCAACTGGTAAACGGAAAGCACGGTGTCGTAGATCGCAAGAACTTCGCTGCGCACCTTTTCGCTTGTCCATCCGAACAGCTCCGCTCCTCCGCTCAGAACGCCGCCTGAATTCGCGACGTAATCAGGCGCGTAGAGAATGCCACGATCTTCAAGCGCATCGCCGTCTTTGGGTTCCAGAAGCTGATTGTTGGCCGCCCCGCAGACGATCGCGGCGTTGAGCACAGGAATTGTCCTATCGTTGATGATGCCGCCGAGCGCGCACGGCGAGAAGATGTCGGCGTCTTCGGAAAAAATCTGTTCGCCGCAGGATTCCTCCGCGCCCAGCTCTTCAACCGCGCGTCTGACTTTCTTCTCGTCGACGTCTGACACAATCAGCCGAGCGCCGGCCTCGCGCAGCAGCTTAGCGAGGTTGAGCCCGACATTGCCGCATCCCTGGATCGCGACTCGCTTTCCTCGAAGGTCATCGCTGCCCCATCGATATTGCGCGGACGCTTGCATCGAGCGAAACACGCCGAGCGCGGTCCACGGCGAAGGGTCTCCACCCTTGCCGATGAGCCCGCCTACGTGGCTGGTCTCCAAAGCAATCAGCTCCATGTCAGCCGGGCTGGTGCCCACATCTTCGGCGGTTACATATCGCCCGCCCAGCTTTTCTATGAAGCGGCCGTGCGCGCGAAAGAGCTTCTCTCGATCTTTAAAGCGGCCGTCGTCGAGGATGATCGATTTACCGCCGCCCCAGGGCAGACCCGCCACTGCGCATTTGTAAGTCATCCCACGTGAGAGTCGCAACGCATCTACAAGCGCTTCCTCCTCGCTGGCATATTGCCAAAAACGCGTGCCGCCAACCGCCGGACCGAGCGCGGTGCTATGAATCGCTATGATGCCACGATAGCCGCTTGAAGCATCCTGACAGAAGACAACCTGTTCGTGTCCCATCTCGGCCATCGCCTCGAATAGTTCTGTTCTCTTTTTGTCAGTCATAGCTAGTCCCTCCAATTGCGCGGCGGTGTCTTAATTTGGAGTGCGGCGGCAAGGTACTCCGCGACGCCGCTTTCCTTCCCAATCGATTCAATCACAAGCCAAAGCGGCGTCGCGGAGTACCTTGCCGCCGCACTCCAAATTAAGACATCGCCAACTGCACCTGTCACCCGGCCTTTCCGTTTCTCGAATACCTTTTCAGATAATCGGGCGCTTGTATTTCCGCGGGCACCCGATCGTCAACAACCGGCGCGTCGGCAATCAACCTCAACGGAAGGACACCCGCCCACACCGCAAGGTTGTAATCTTCATCATCGTCGATTGGCGGGCCAGTGCGCACCTTTGCTGAGACCTCGGCCAGCCGAAGCCTTAGCACAAGCGTGGCCCTCAGTTCGTTTTCATCCGGCGGGCGCACGTCTGCCCAACGCCCCGGCACGACGTGCTCGGTGAACGCGTGAAGCGCGCGCAACTTCTCCTCCAATTCATCGACCGCGTCCGCCTTTCCGAAAATGACGACCGATCTGTAGTTGATTGAATGATGAAACGCCGAACGCGCGAGCACCAGTCCATCGATGAGCGTGACTGTAACGCAAACATCGATTCCTTCTTCGAGTGAGCGGAGCATTCGGCTGGCCGCGGAACCGTGAATGTAAACGTCATCAGCCACGCGGACGAAAGAGGTGGGAATCACCACCGGCTTGCCGTCGACGATGAACCCCACGTGGCATATGAAGGCTTCGTCCAGTATTGCGAAGATTGCATCGCGCTCAAAATCGCCGCGCTTAGGGAGTCGTCTTAGCGTAGTTCGTCCGGTCGGCGAAAAAGTGCTCATGGATTCGTGCTCCGTTGATTGAGGTCTAGACCTGGTTGCTGCCTCGCGCCAAAGCCCGGGCATCCTCGACAGAGGGCTTACCCGACGGCTCTTTGTCCTTCAACGTTTTGAGGACCAGCGTTGTTCGTGCGGAGGAAACCGATTTGATGGTTTCAATCTTATCCCTGATGAAACGCCCGAGAGCTTCCGTGTTAGCCACGCGAACTCTCACGATATAAGAATCCTCACCGGCGACACGGTGAACTTCTTCGACCTCGGGAATCCGCGAGACGAGTTTCGCTGCGTCCGCTCGAAGAGGAATTGTCTGAAGAAATACAAAAGCTAACATGCTTGTCTCTCCTGGTCCCTGGGAGCGCAGGCATCCCTGCCTGCAAGGTTCCAATGGCATAGGCTTGCAAGGCGTGCAGGCAGGGATGCCTGCGCTCCCAGGGGCGTTTCACACCAGTGCTCGCAACCCGTCGGCTCGCATGGTTCCGCGCTGTTTCTTGAGCTTCAACAACTGCGTCTTCATTATTGCGGCAAGCCGCTTCACTCCTTCGTCAATAGCCTGGGGACCCGCCATGGTGAATGACAGCCTCATTACATTTTCCTGCGGCGAGCTTGCGAAGAAGTGGTCGCCGCTGATGAAGGTCACGCCGCTCTCCGCGGCTTGATGCAGAAGCTGTCTGCTGCCGAGCGCGCCGGGCAAACGCACCCAAACCGACATCCCGCCTTCGGGTCTGCTCCAGCTTGCTTCGTCCGGGAAGTAGCGATCCAGCGCCTCGAGCATTGCATCGCGCCGCAGCCGGTAGGCCTTCTTGACGCGCTTGATGTGTTTAGCAAGTAAGCCGCGTTTGGCGAATTCGTGAATCGCAGCTTGCGCAAGCAGGCTCGCGTGCAAATCGCAGCGCTGCTTTACGCGATTGAGATGTTCTATGACGATCTTGGGAGCAGCTATCCATCCTACTCGCAAGCCGGGAAACCCAACCTTCGAAAAGCTGCTGATGTAGATAACCAGGCCGTGCTCATCGAGCGCCTTGAGCGGCGGGACTTCAGGGCCGTCGTATCTAAGCTCGCGATAAATGTCATCTTCGATTATCGGAACGCGATACCTGGCCGCGACGCCGATCAGTTGCCGGCGCGCGGCCGAGTCCATCGTCACGCCGGTCGGATTCTGAAAGCTCGGCACGACGTAGATCAGTTTCGCTCGGCGCTGAGAGAGAACGTCTTCCAGGACATTCAGGTCCATTCCATTCGCGCCGACCGGAACGCCGATGTACTTGGAACCGCCGCCGCAGAACACACTGAGCGCGCCGGGATAAGTCGGGTTCTCGAGCACCACTTCTTCACCGGGCTCGACCAGTATCTGCCGGATCAGATCGAGCGACTGCTGGCAGCCGTTGGTAATGAGCACTTCATCGGCCGACACCTTCGCGCCTGAAAGCGCGAGTTGCGAAGCGATATATTGCTGAAGCGGCGCGTATCCGCTGGTCGCTCCGAGCTGAAGCAAAACGCGACCTTGTTTTCGCAGGACCCGATCGACCGAGCGTCGAAAATCATCGAGCGGGAAGAGATCGGCCGAAGGAAGCGCGAGCGCCAAAGAAATGCCGTCTCGCCGCTGTTCCAGGCTGCTCATTTCTGCCAGCCAATTGTCACGTGTCTGAAGCGTCAATAGCGCGTCCCATAGCATTGGTGAGGATACGGGTGATCCAGCATCCTGTGTTTTGAACGAAGCGCGCGGCATCGGCGCCGGCAACCGGCTTACGTAAGTGCCGCTGCCGACGCGAGAGCTTATCAAGCCATCCGCGGCAAGTTCGGCATACGCCGTTGTAACCGTGTTGCGATTGACTCCAAGCGTCCTGGCGAGTTCGCGATTAGCGGGCAACCGGTCACCGACCTTCAGCGCGCCGTCAGTCATTCTTCGGCACACCTCGCTGACGATTTGAGCGTAAAGCGGGACGTGGCTGTCACGGTTGAGTTCCAAAAGCATGGTTGGCCCTCGAACTTTCAAGTGGGCTATCTGACCGAACCATTCTACAGTGGAAATGAGTGACGTAAAGAGCCAATTGTGGGCCAATTGTCTGATGCCAATTCTGATAACGACATGTAGGGTCCCGATAACGACATGTAGGGTCCCGATAACGACATGTAGCGTCCCGATAACGACATGTAGGGGCGGCCCTCCGTGGCCGCCCCTCCGTCGCGACGTCTCGGGACGCGAAAGAGGGGCGGCCACAGAGGGCCGCCCCTACATGTCGTTATCAAGAAGGCCGCGCCCGGTTATGTTGCGTCGTAGCCCACGAATTCTTTCAGATACGTATTGCCTTTGTATTCCATTTCATCGTGAATGCCGATCTTCGAACTGTAGTACGCGCGCGCCGTGCTTGACTTCAATTCTTTGAAGAACAATTCCTCCGGCTTCTGAGGGTTCATCTCGTTGTCCGAGACTCGAGTAAGCAAGGCGACGCGTTGCTCCTGAGACGCGTCCAGAAATCGCTTGCCATGCATTTCCTGTGACAACTGCTCGATCAGTTTGAGCCCGTCCCGCCACATACTCTTAGGCTTGTCTTCGAATGATTCGGACAGTCTGAAGTCTATATAACCAGCGACCTGAGCCGCTCGCGCGCCCGCGGAGTGTTCGTCCGTAGGGATGATCAACTCAGTCAACTCATCGACAAGCGCGAATTCTTCTTTCGTGAAGAACAACGGCGGCTTGTCCTGTGCTGCCTGGGCCAGTCCGGAATCAATTCCGATGAGAGTAGCCGCGACCGCAGCGCTCGCGCCCAACTTGATCAGCTCGCGACGGGTTAAGCCGGTTTCGTCTTCCGTGCCGATCCGGCTATCAGCGTTTTCGTCAGCCATTACAGGTTTCCTTTCTTGAAGTGGTCCGCAAGGTAATCGCAGGACCTCCAGGCGAGCGCCATTATTGTCCACGTTGGATTCTGACACGACGCGCTTACGTGACTGCTGCCGTCCACCACGAACAGGTTCTTCACATCGTGCGACTGTTGAAATTGATTCAGCACCGAAGTCTTTTTATCGGTTCCCATTCTCGCCGTTCCCAGCTCGTGAATTGACCAGCCCTCGGTCAGGATTCGACGTCCGACGTTGACGATTTCGAAGCCGGCTTCGGCGAACATTTCCTGCGCGGTGTCCGCCATATCCTCAGCCATCTTCTTTTCGTTGTCGCCGAATTTGTAGTTGAATCGCAGAACGGGCACGCCCCATTTGTCTTTCATCGCCGGATCGATATCTACATAATTCTCATATCGCGCGAGCACTTCTCCAAACGCTCCCATCTCGATAAACGCGCCCGAATAATCGCGCACAGTTTTCTTGTAAGCCGCGCCAAAGCCCGGCGTCGACGTCGTATTGTCCGGAAACATGGACGAGCCTGCCCCGCCTTCGAATCCGTAGCCGCGGATAAAGTTGGCATGCCGGTCGGTAAGATTGCGAAAGCGCGCGAGGTAGAAATGGCCCGGCTTCCCGTCGTCGAGTGTATGTGGTTTACCCACTTTGTCTTTGACCAGTCCGGTGACGTGCGGTCCCATTATGTGCTCGCAGAAGTTGTGGCCCACGTGCCCGCTCGAGTTTCCTATCCCGTTCGGGTGCGCGTCCGACTTTGACAAAAGCATCAATCGAGCCGACTCCAAAGTGGAAGCCGCGATAACAACGACTTTTGCTTTTGCTTCGTAGGTCTTCCCGGTCTGGGCGTCGATAAAAGCCACTCCGCTCGCCTTACCGGTCTTCTTATCGACGCTCACCTGGTAAGCGATCGAGTTAGTCCGCAGCGTAAGATTGCCCGTGTCCATCGCGGGCATGATCAGCCCGGTCGGCGAATCGAACGCAGCGTGAATATCGCAACCGCCTGCGCGACGATTACAGGCGCCCCGGCCAAAGCACCTGCTTCGGTATTTGTTGTGCTTCAATCCGTCGGTGGTCACACCGGCTCGATAGGGAGTCAGGACGCGGTTCATTTTCTTCAGGCTCTGGCGCAGTTTCTGCTCGGCCTCGACAAGTTTTATCGGGCGCTGGAAAAGGCTGTCGGGCAGATGCGGCAGGTTCTCTTTCACGCCCGAGATTCCAAGATAAAGATCGACCTTGTCGTAGTACGGCGCGATGTCCTTGTAGGAGATGGGCCAGTCGTCGCCGTAGCCGTCGTGACTCTTCGCCTTGAAGTCCAAATCAGATAAGCGCAACGCGAGCCTTCCCCAAATATTCGTCTTGCCGCCCAATACGCGCGCGCGAACCCAGGCATAGTTTGTACCGGTGTAAGGATGCTCACGCTCATCGACGACTATGTTTTTGCTGTAGTCCGAGCCCCCCCAGCCCTGCACGTATGAATGCACCTGTTTGAACTTTGTGTCGGCGGCGTAAGGCGGCTGCCGAATCGTGTATTCATTCAACGAGAGCGCGTGATGGCTTGGCGGCATTTCTCCGCGCCGCTGATGTTGATAGGGCCACTCGGTCGATTTGAGTTCCTTGTCGATGTCGAGTTTCTTGCCGGCTTCGAGCATGAGCACCTTCATGCCGTGTGAGGTCAGAACGTGTGCGGCCATGCCACCGGCTGCCCCGGAACCGACTACGATAGCGTCATAAGTCTTTTTGAGATCGACTTCGTCTCGGGTTGCGCCGATCAAGCGAATGAGTCTCATTGTTAGTCTCCCGGCTGCGGTCTGTGCCGCATGAGTACTCCAATCGAATCGCGGAGTCAATGCATAAAGTGAGTTGGTAGTAGGTTGGGGTTGACGGCAAGCTTGGGAGTGAAGTATAAGCCACACAGTTGCACTGCGTGATTGCCTGAAAATCGGAGGCAAACCATCTTGTTGGTCCTCAGGTTACCTGCTGAAACCGGGCATTGGGTACGACAAACCTGGACTTATCCCGGGGAAATTCAGGAAATTGCAGATGAAATTGCAGATATTGTGCAGCTACCTCCGGTGTCGCCATTATTCTCAGGAACTGAAGAGTAGCAAAGGCCCCGGCTACTGGGGGGAAGGCGGAACGATTTCAGCTTTCCAAGTGCTTCGCGTGGAGCGAGGAGCACTGTAGATACGTCGTTGAGCGCCGCTACCAGGGGACAGGATATGAGTAATCAAGTTACATTGTCGGTCGTGCGACTAATCAATGCAGCAGGGAGTGTTGCGGGCATTGGATATGTGACCCCTGAGAATCGCATCATTACCTGCGCCCACATGGTTACGCAGGCGCTGGGCATCCCAAAGGACACCGCGCAGAAGCCTGACGCCGACGTGACGGTCGATTTTCCGTTTGTGGAAAGAGGTAAAACCCGAACGGCGAGGGTAGTGCTATGGCGAACGGTATATCAGAGCGCTGCCCTTCCCCTCGATGGCATGGAAGACACAGCGGTGCTCGAATTTGCCGATGAGCCGCAGATCATCGCTCCGCTTGCCACTACATTGGGGGACACGGATTACGAATATATGATTGATGCTATTAGGACTGGCCAGGTGATCCCATTTTTGGGAGCAGGTGTCAATCTGTGTGACAGGGCGGAAGGAGAGCGTTGGAATGCTACGCGCCAGTATCTACCGAGCGGCGAAGAGCTATCTATGGCCCTCGCCGCGGAATTCGGGTATCCGTGGTCCGATAGCGGTGATCTTCTACGCGTCTCTCAATACGTCGCTCTCATGCATACTCTTGATCGCCTGAACGCGAAGTTGCGTACAATATTCAACCGAGACTACCCGCCGACGTCTCTCCATGAGTTCTTTGCGAGACTGCCAAGCGTTCTGCGCGGCAAAGGCTATCGTCCCAACCTCCTGATCGTCACAACCAATTATGATGATCTTCTCGAAAGGGCATTCACTCAATTCGCTCAACCGTTTGATTTGGTGACCTATTGGATTGGAGATCAAGACGAGCAGCGCGGCAAGCTGTTGCATTGGACAATGGATGGAAAGCGGTGCCCGATTGACGATCCCAACAAGTACGACGGCATCAAGCTCGACGAGCAGAGAAATCTTGTCAACCCCGTAATACTGAAAGTGCACGGCGCAGTTGATCGGACCACCGCCGGTTTCAAGAAGCCACTTGATAGTTATGTCATCACCGAAGACCATTATCTTGAATATCTGACACGCTCGGACATCGCCTCGCTTGTGCCTGCCATTCTGAAGGAGAAGCTCAAACTGAGCAGTTTCCTGTTCCTGGGCTACAGCCTGCGCGATTGGAACCTTCGGGTTTTTCTCAATCGAATACAAATGCAGCAAAGACGCGATCTTGACATCTATTATTCCTGGGCGATTCAGAAACAGCCCGGCGACCTGGAACAAAGATTCTGGAAAGCGCGCAACGTTCAGATCTTTGACGCCAAACTACGTGATTATGTAGCAGAGATTAAGCGGCGAGTTGACTTGATCTAACGGGTTGGAGATACAAGATGATGACAACTTTAGCGGCCAGAACGCCCTACAAAGGGTTAACACCTTATATGGAGGAAGACGCAGAGTTCTTCTTCGGGCGCGAGCATGAACAAAACATTATTACTGCCAACCTGATCTCTGAGCGGTTAACGCTGTTGTATGGAGCAAGCGGCGTCGGGAAGAGCTCCGTGTTGCGGGCGGGGGTCGGGCACCATCTGAAGCAGCTTGCAAAACAGAATATCGAGAGGCTCGGCAACCCGAAATACGTAATCACTGTATTCAACGAGTGGCGCGAGAGCGACCCGATGCGAAGTTTGCTTGCCAGGGTGAAGGAGGCTGTCGAACGAACATTGAGCGGAACAGAGATTGAGCCTGTCGAGCCGTTACTTTCGTTTACGGCAACTTTAGATGAGTGGACGAAGCGCGCTCGAGGCCAGTTGTTAATCATTTTGGATCAGTTCGAAGAGTACTTTCTTTACCATCAAAACGAAGATGGCGAAGGAACATTCGCAGAAGAATTCCCGCGCGCGGTCAATAATACCTCGCTTGCGGCAAATTTCCTGATCTCCTTTCGCGATGACGCAATGTCAAAAATGGATTTCTTTAAAGTGCGTGTGCCTAAGCTCTACGATAACTACCTGCGCATTGAGCACCTCAACCGGCACTCAGCCCGCGCCGCGATTGAGGAACCCATTCGGCTCTACAACGACATGTACGCGAAAAACGGAGATCGTTTCAGTATCGAGCCGGAATTGGTTGAAACAGTTTTGAAACAAGTCGAAACTGGACAGGTCACTCTAGGAGAAGCTGGTCGGGGTGGTATCGTGGCGGGTACTGACGAGAAGGCAGAGACGCAGATTGAGACGCCCTACCTTCAACTCGTGATGACTAGACTTTGGAATGAGGAGAACCGCGTCAACTCTCACCAATTGCGGCTGAAGACCCTAACCGATCTGAAAGGGGCCGAAAATATCGTGCGGACGCACCTGGACGATGTTATGGGCGCTCTCAATGAAGAAGAACGAGAAATCGCGGCTAGGATCTTTCATTACCTGGTCACCCCGTCGGGCACCAAGATCGCCTACTCATCCTTCGATTTGGCGCGATCAGCCGAGTTGGTTGAGGAAGAGGCCGAGTTAGTTGAGGAAGAGCTTACCAGCGTACTGGAAAAACTCTCTCAAGGAGCGTTGCGCATTTTACGCCCGGTCGGCGCGCGCCGGGAGCGAAACGTCCGACCACGGTACGAGATCTTTCACGACGTTTTGGCGCCGGCGATTTTGAACTGGCGAACGAGACAAGGGCTGGCCAAGGTGCAGGCCGAGGCTGCCCGCAAGGCCGAGGCGCAGGCAAAGGAAGCCGAGGCGCAGGCAAGGGAAGAAGAGAAGGCGGAATCCGCCAAACGTCTGCGCTGGGCGGCAGGAATACTGGCAATAATGTTTGTGATTGCTGTAGTCGCTTTTGGATGGGCATTGGATCGACAATCGGTTGCGAAAGCCGAAGCTCAAAAAGCTGCTTCCGCTAAAACAGACGCCGAGAACCACAAAGAAGAGGCTGAGGAGAAATCCAGGCAACTTGAAGCGCAGACAGAAGAGCTCAAGACCGCAAGGCAGGCTGCGGAGTCCGACAAACAAACAGCCGTTGACGAATCGAAAAGAGCAAATAGGGAACGGTCGAGAGCCGTCAAGAACCTGAGCACCGCGATCAACGCGTTACAAGGAGACCTGGAGGCGGCTGATGACAGCTTTGGCTCTGCTCTCGCCGAAAGGACCGACCAATGTGATTTAAGAGGCGCCCTCCGGGACACTCTGAGGGCATACGATATCTTGTATCGCAGGTACGAGGCTCTCGGTGCAGAAACGCAAAAGGCCACCGTCCGCAAGAGAATGGGTAGTGTAAATGACAAATTGAAGGGATTAGCGGGACTCACCTGTCCCTGACATAATCGTGTTCCTACCCGAGGCCGACCTCAAAGTCCCTCTGACCAGGGGCCTACCTATTCCAATTGGCTAAGGCCAAATCTCATTCAGCAACGCAGCCAGGCGATATCCTGCCCAGGCTATTCTCTGGTTGGCAACCTTCAGGGCTTGATTCTTATAGGTGGCAGTTGTTTTTGTTGTACCGCTCTTAATACCTTTATAGGGTAACAATATTCTTGACTCACCAAACTTTCCATGCTAGAATCGCTACATCATGAAGAAGAACAATAAAGAAAACAACGAGTTACCGCAAACGCTTCTTGAAGCCATCCGCCACTTTTCCGACGTAGACCGCTGTATCGAGTTCATGGCCGATTTGCGATGGCCTGACGGCAAGGCCGTGTGCCCGCGCTGCGGAGTGAATGAGACTTACTACCTTGCCAAGCGCCGCGTGTGGAAGTGCAAGGGCTGTGCGAAGCAGTTCTCTATCAAAGTGGGAACGATCATGGAAGACTCCGCTATCCCGCTCGACAAGTGGCTTGCTGCTATCTGGATGATTTGCGGAGCCAAGAACGGCATAAGCTCATATGAGATTCATAGAGCCACTGGCGTTACCCAGAAGAATTCTTGGTTTCTTCTTCATAGAATCCGGCTCGCGATGCAACAAGGAACCTTTGAGAAACTGAGCGGGCATGTTGAAGCGGATGAAACATTCATCGGCGGCAAAGCTCGCAACATGCATCTTGCTACTCGCAAGCGCAGGATCACCGGGACAGGCGGCAAAGACAAAACCGCAGTGATGGGAATCATCGAACGCGGCGGTGAAGTACGCGCAATGGTCATCTCTGATAGAAAGAAAGGCACACTGCAAGAAGCGGTGAGAGAGCACGTGCAAGCCGGTTCATCGCTCTACAGTGATGCGCTCTTATCGTATCGCGGATTGACTGCCGACTACGCGCACCAAGTCATTGACCATGCCGTGAAGTACGTTGACGGAAGCGTTCACACCAACAACATTGAAAACTTCTGGTCACTGTTGAAGCGATGCATTCACGGCACGTATGTTTCGATAGAGCCGTTTCATTTATTCCGCTATCTCGATGAACAGACCTTCCGATTCAATGGACGCAATCTGAACGATGCGCAACGCTTCGTTATGGCGCTCCGCTCAATCGTTGGCAAGAGACTCACCTTCAAAGAACTCACCGGCAAGACTGAGGCTGTAGCAATCTGAAAACCTCAGAAGCGCGGTCGAAAGCGGGGCCAGCGTTAACCGTTCATTTCGGACAAGCAAAGAGCCGCCAAGGTTTATACTTGGCGGCCTCATTCGGGTTAGCTGAAAACCTTCACCTAGGGACGGCTAAAGGGTCAGTGTTCTAACCAAGGTTTCACCATTATAGGCATCTCGCTTTTGGGCTTTCAAGTGCGTGGCTTGCGAAACGTGATTATGTTCTGGTGATGATGATTGATCTTATAGGCATAGGGATAGCCGAATGGGTATAACGGCTTGACCGGCTGAAGTAGAACGGTCGTTCCCGAAAACTCAAAACCGATTTCTTCCATGAAGCGTACTACGTCAGCCTGTACACAGACCTCTTTCTTATTCACGGTAAAATCGCTAATGATGATCGTGCAATATTTTCCCGCCAGGAGCTTAGCAAAAGCCTGTTCCATGATGAGCTTGAAGGCTGATGAGAACTGCTTATACTCCTTGAAATTGCCAAGGTCGTTCTTGTGGTCCGTATAGTATTGAACGCCTTCCCTTGCGGCCATTCGGTACGATTTGCCGGAGTTGTGGCGAATGCCCTTCGAATTGTTGCGCAAGATATTGTGATAAGGCGGAGAGGTCACAATATAATCTACGGTTGGCAATCGCTTAATCTTCTCCATCGCGTCGCCAACTATGTACTTATAGTCCGAGAAACCGTGTTTGGACATGCGCAAGGCAGTTACGCGCTTATACTCTGGATTTATATCTATACCGATTGCTTTGCGACCAAGTCGATTCGCCGCGAGGAGTGATGTACCGCTTCCGACAAACGGGTCCAGAACGGTCATGTCTTTTTTTGTGAAGAGACTTATTAGCTTTTCAACGTCCCGGACCATGAACGGTGCCGGATGAGCGAGCGCCACCTTGTCAACTATCGACGGCTCAGTCATCCAGAAACTACCTGTTAATAGCAACCAGTCCCGCCCGGTCAGATCGTTCAGCGTATTTCTCTTGTCGTACCGGCCCGGTTTGTTTTCCTCGGAAAGAGGCTTGCGCGGTCTTTTCTTTCTTGGTTCAATAATCATCATAGGAGGTTCATTGAAATTCTATTTACTTCGTCAATCGACGGGTGCGAGTATGTAGTTAGTCTTGCAATCGAGTCATAAGGCGCATAGCGCCAGTGGTTCTCCGCAAAAGATGTTTTGAATAGAGGGTCTGACGTGCCTAGCAGTTCAGCTAAGCGCCTCTCTGGGATAATCATGAATTTAGGAATCGCACGCTCAAGGTTTGAGGCTCTCTGAATAGCAGACATGAATCCTGTAGAGTTTTCCACCTCAAAGACTGTCTCGACAGCGTCGCCAGACTTATTAAGCCATAGCGCGTCAATCATCTCGATTCTCTCAATTTGCTGTGCATTGTACTTCGATGAAAGAGACGACAACTCTCGAAGGTCTGCCAAGTCCGCTAACGTTGCGCCCTGTTGATAAGATTCCGGCTGCTCGCGCTTGCCCACATATGTGACTGCGCCGGTTTTTCTACCAATGCTGACAATCTGTCGAATGACCTCAGTGTGCTTTGTCGCGCTTACGATAGTTGTATCTTTGATTTTCCATCTGCCAGCCGCAGGGTAGGCGTATTTTTCGAGTATGTTCTTGATGCTTCGCGGGTCCGGGGTCAGTCCATTGGGATACGCGCGAAATAACTCAGCAAGAACATCATCAAGTCTGACGGATATTTTTCGGCGTAGCAGCGAGATTACAGTTTCTTCTACACGGTCCTTGAGGGCAACATTTGGATAGTTGATATATTGACGCGGATTGACAAACCACCACAGGTCCCCCGCTTTGTTTGCTTTGTTCGGTGTCCGCGTAAATATTTTCCCCACTTGCTCTGATAGAACATGGTCCACTTCATCTTGATAATCCTGCGGACTGATGAAGCCCGCTTGGAGTAGTTCTGGAATTAGCGCATCAAAAACGAAAGTGTAAGGAGTCGGCTCGTTGCGCTGAGCTACGATCTCTTTAACTTTTTCGACTATGAAATGTTTAAGCTGCGATTTATCGTCAGTGAAATCTACATCTCGATGCTTGACGCACCTAACATAGAAGTCTGCACCCGACGTACCGTAAGGATTGGACACATTTGACTCGCCAGACCTCTTATTATATTGATGCGTTATCTTGTCCGGTTTGAAGCCAGCGAACTGCACGGCATGCACAAACTCATTCCACTCCACCAGTTTCTTATGATGGAAAGTGATTACGATTCTTCCATCATCCTTCAAGCAATTATGAAGCTGCTCGAATGCGAATCTAAGACGCCGCCGATACTCATCCCTTCCTGTTTGCCCTTTCTTGATCGTGATCTCAGACCTCATGTCGGGCGCATACTTTGAGTCCAGTTTTTGAAGCCAGACAAGCCAGACAAGACTAAGATCCAAATAGAAAACGAGACCAGCGTAAGGAGGGTCAGTTATGATGAAGTCTATGCTCTTTGGTTTAACGTACTGCGTCATATCCGCAGCGTCTACGATGCCGTAGTTAATATCCGCCGCTAGGTTGAGCCTGCCAGTCTTACGCACATCATGGATTTTGACTTCCGGCAGTGATGCGCGAGCGTCCCGCATCGCGGCAATAACTCCCTGCTTCTCAATACACGAGCGCCGAAATACGACAAGAGGATTTTGCTCCATTGATCGACGCCGAATCATGTAATCAGCACGGCCCCAACTACCAGAGAAATCTCTATTTGAAACTACGTTTCGGGGCACAACCATCTTGGAGGTCAAATGGAGTGTCTGGATAAAGCCGGAAAGCAATTGCTTTTGCACATTCGCATCAGGTTCCTTTCTAATTTCATCGAATATCTTTGCAAGCAGATAAAGGTTTCGGCGCGTCCACAAATATTCAAAGCTGTTGCCTCCAATATCAAGAATGAATTTATGATTGATCGACGGGGTATTCGGGAATAGGGTTTGAGGATACCAGTACGGGATAGCGATACTGGCCATTTCCTCCACCTTCTTAGTATCTATCGAGTCCGCGCTTCGGAAAATTGTCTTTTGCTTTTTGCGACCCGTCCCGTCGATTTTGGCTGCAATCTTCGCGAGTCTATTACCATCCCATCGGTAGTTGAATATGGTTGCAGGTTTGTCGAGAATCTTCCGCGTGTAGTGTTTTTGATATACGGAATCAGCTTGGATAAGAGAGACGATCTTTTCGAAGGCGCGGCGAAATGCCCACTCATCAAACGGCGATGCCAGGACTTCAATAGTAAACGACGACAGCGGGTTTAGATCGAATGCAATTGCTTTGCGCCCGAGCTTGGCTGCTTCAAAGGCAGCCATTCCGCTGCCGACAAACGGGTCAAGGACTAGCCCTCCGAGAGGACAATAGCGTTCAATAAACTGGCTCCATATATTGTGAGGTTTCTTACCCCAATACTTCATTGCTCGATACATTGGCGGTCGGACATCCTCAACAAGAGCATAGTTTATATCTGGCCGATTATCTGGCTCTGTCTCTTCCAGTTCTATTCCTCCGGGGGTTGGTCGGAAGCAAACTCTAAGGAAGGGCCATGAAACCTGTCAAGGTGCAAAACGTTAACTCTATTGTAGTACCTTGAAACAGGCTCCCAGAGCCGTTTTCACCAGTCGCCCCCGAGGTCGGGACGATTGAGAAAAATGAGAGAGAACGCAGCCGACACACCCACTGGGTAAGCTGTGCGCCGTCTACGCTCTCTCTCAAAGTCGCTAAAGGAGAATCTTCAACTTGAGCCTTCGGACAGCGACGTGATAGAAAGACGATCAGAGGCCACACTCTACAAGCTGGAAACTTTCTCGAATGTGACCTCTGAAGCAATCAGAGCCCGACTACTGGAATAGTCCGACCCGCCTAACGGATTAGGCGGGGCCATCCTAAACGATGTGCAACGGGAATGTCAACTACTTTCCGACATTCCGAACATGGTTAGGAATGCCCTTGGAAACCCTCTCGAAATACGTTGCACGTATCATGCGTGAGAATGGTTTAAGCGCACGTGACGTTGAGCGGAGAAGCGGCAACGGGATAACCGATGCTTACGTAACGCACGTTGTTAAAGGGACAGCCGCGAATCTATCTATCGTGAAGGCTCAAGCTCTCGCGGTTGGTTTGGGTGTAGATGAAGACGAACTGTTCAGCGTGGCGCGAGGTGTGGCAATGAAGCGCAAGGCCGCAATGACGAATGAGCCAGTATCCGTGCCTGAGATTACAAGAGCAGTTCAGCTTCTTCTTGCGTTGTCGCCCCAGAAGCTTAGACGCCTACTGAAGATCATCGAAAGGGAAGCTAAGTAATAGGCTTCCAGAGCCGTTTCCAAGGCCATTGACTAGTAGGGTATACTAGTGTTATCAGGCGTTGACGGGATAACGGTCATGCTTAAAAAAACGATGCAAGAACGGGCAGACGAATGGGAGCTTGTTCGACCCGTAGATAGCGAAGCAGAGGAACGGCTACGCCAATTGATCTTGTATCTAGCATCACGTTGCGAAGGCGACCCGGCTTTCGGCGCAACCAAACTCAACAAGCTTCTATACTTTGCTGACTTCAGTTCCTACCGTCAATACGGCAAGCCTATTACGGGTGTGCCTTACATGAAACTGCCTGAAGGTCCGGCTCCGGTCTATCTCGTGAAGGTGCGAAACGAGATGATTCAAGCGGGAGACATTGTGTTGAAAGATGCGCTGTTCTATCGGTATCCACAAAAGCGCATCGTGGCAATTAAGAACCCGAATTTGTCGGTGTTTAATGCTCGTGATATTGCCCTCATTGAATGGGTAATCAGATCGCTTCGAGGACATACCGCAAGAGAGGTAAGCGATCTATCACATGGGCGAGCTTGGCGCATCGCGGGAGATAAAGAACACATTCCCTATGAAGCCAGCCTACTGATGGAAGGCGACCCGACAGAAGCAGACGCGATAGAAGCACAGATGTTGGTCCAAAAGTATGGCTGGACAGACGTATAAGTTTCGGACTCTTGAAGAGCTTCCCGAATTTACAGAGGCGCTTTCTCAGATTGCTGAGGCGCGCCATACGGATGAGGCGCTGTTTATTCTCACATGGGCGATTACTAAGGGCGCTGAAGACTTCAGACCCGTAAGAGGCTTTCAGAATTTGCGAGTTGGCAAAAGCGCACCGTATCAGCGAGAAGATGTTTTTATTCCCAGTCTCAAGGTTTGGTTTTCAATCATTGATGATGACCGCGTGTTGCTTCGGATGATTACTCGTGCGGATGAAGTAGAATTCTTTGGCAGTGAGGAAGAGTGATAATGGGAAGACCGCTCAAAACCTACGTTGAGAAGTCCGGCGATAACTTTGGCCGCTTCCAGAAAGCTGTTAAGAAGATTCTCGCGGTTCCGAAAGAAGAGATCGACAGGCGAGAAGCTGAATACCAGCGAAGAAAGAAGCAGACAAAGAAAACCGCCTGACTGAATCCCGGCCTGTCACGCCAGCCACAGCGTAGCTCTGTCATTCTGGTGAGTCAAGAATATTGTTACCCTTTATAGGCTACATCCTTGGCAAGTGTGAAGCTTTCGCCAGCCCACGCCCTGAAGTTGAACGGTTCATTGAGCTTCAACTGCGGATCAGAATCGGGATTACCTTTTGTCGCTTTGGATGCCGCACCGGCAATCTGTTTTAAGGGAGGGGCGGCAAAAGTGGGAGGCGGTCCTGAACGCGGAAAGGAACCGATACCGCCGTCCCAGAAACTGTGAAGCTTGATCTCCCTTAGCTTCCCATCTTGATCGGATGCAATGATCGTCACCAAGTTGCCGCCCTGATCTCCCTGGGGATGCTTCACATCGACCCGGGTAGCGCAATGAAGGGGCTGATGAATATCGCCGACAAAGTGGATGATGAACCGCAGCGCCTGGGCCTGCGCGTCTTTGTCGCTACTGGTCTTCAGAGTGTTCAGACTGACCTCCAGGGCAGTGACTAAATTGTCCGGCATAGGCAACGATGGCAGTGGCATTCCGTCGACTGAAAAGGGCAAATCGATATAGTGAAGCGCGCTAAAGGATTCGAACCCCGGGAGCGGTCTGATATCGTCAGCCCAGTGAGAGGCGTTAACGAAGTCTTTTGTTTTCTCGGAGACCTTCGCGGGATTTATCCGCCGTGCCAGCAACTCCTTTGCTGCCGCTTTAGCCCTCGGATTCAGTCTGTCGTAAGCAATATAGGCGGCTATCATATGTCCGCCGGGTCCCCAAGCCATCGAGATTGGCGGGGAACACAGTGTCAGGCACGATAGGCCAAATGCCATCGCTCCACTGATTGACCGTTTGCGCATTATTCCCATGAGTTCAGCCTCCGTTATCGGCAGTTCAGGGAGAGATTGCAAAGCGTAAGTGTTCCGAAATTACTTCGGCTCGCAGGACCAGCACGAATCTAATTCGCGCTACAGAAAAACCCGCCGATTAGGTTCATATCGAACCACGAAACTTATACCACAGCGATCAAAGTTCCCGCCAAGTTTCCTGCACGATTCTAATGACGGTGATGGATACATGACGGTTAATGGAGTCGTGCGTGGCGGCCTCAAGCACGCCAAAGGTAGTGTGCCGATAACAGCCAGCGGATTTGCCAGCACCCAGCCAAAGCTCAGCTAGGAGGCCCTCTGACTAGCGGCAATTCACGCCGTCGATCTATGATTCAATGTGTGTGAAGGTCCAGAGCAAACCTCTAGCCTTCTACTGCCTGAAGACGCACCAAAGCATTTTGATGGTGATGGCTCGGCCTATGATCAAACTGGATTCGATTGAGTTGACACTCCGAGAGTGCGGCGTCACCGCATCGACTCTTTCGACGACCGAAAAAGAAGCTCTAGATCGTGAAGGCTATGTGATCTTTCGCAATGTCATCGACGCAGATTGGCTTAAGAGCTTGAGGGCTGCCTTCGATGATGGATGCGCCAAAGACTCGAGCTCGCCGGTGAACGCCGTGGTGAAAGACAGCGGTACGCGACACCTCGACAACCTTGTCACGCGCGGAGAGAAGTTCGAGCGAGTGTACACTCACCCGCTGGTACTCGCGGGTGTTTGGCATGTTCTGCAAGTCCCTTTCAGGTTGGCGCAGATGAATGGGCGCGAGCCGTTGCCGGGCTACGGGCAACAAGGCTTGCATGCAGACTGGACGGCTAGGGCCAAAGGCGAGCCCTTTCGAATTGTGACTTCGATTTGGCTGCTGGACAACTTCACGTCGGAGAATGGAGCGACCAGGGTTGTTCCCGGAACGCATCGGCTATTAACTCGACCGCCGAAGAGTTTCGCCGATCCCCAAAGCCGCCATCGCGATCAAAGAATTATCAGCGCGCCGGCGGGTTCAGTGCTGCTCTTCAACGGGCATCTCTGGCACAGCGGAACTCGGAACCAAACCAGCTTGCGCCGACGCGTGTTGCAGTGTTCGTTTGTTGGGAGAGATGAGCTTCGGTTTAACGCGATCAAGGTGAACGCACCTGAATGCTTGGCGCCAGCCGCTAGATGCATTCTGGGTTTGTGAATCAGTTCGAGGCTTTCAGCACAGTCTATTCGCTTTGTCTTTGAGGATCAGTCATTTGATTCATTAAGAGGCGTGAATGAGCATCGAATCGAATGGATTGGGCGTACGGGTTGGCGCGGAACTGCGAGTGTTCACAAGGCGCCGCGAAGCAGTTGGTCAATCGCGGAGATTCCGGAGAAGCGCGCCCATGAAAAGCACCACGCCGAGTCACTACTGCGTCTATCGTCTGCTCACCCGGCAAACGAAGAACACCGGCTTATCCGGGTTCAGGTATAGCTTTCCGAAGGTCTCCGGTGGGGGCTTCCACGCAAGATCGGAAAGACGGTATTCATCAAGACTGCGAATTAGAAGGCCGTCCGTCTCGCGAATGCTACTTCGAAGAACCTCGATTGGGTGCTTATGCGTTTCGATTGCTATGTCGCCGACATCGGTTTGTATGGAAACACGTGTGTAGGGATGCTCAGGATGTACGTCGGAAATCAGGCACTCACCGCCGGACTTTAGAACCCTTCGAAATTCGCGGAAGACCGCGCGGATATCCGAGATATGGCTCAGTACCCTTGTTGAGAGCACCCAATCGAATCGGCTGCTTACAAGTGGAAGCGCCGCGAGGTCCGCCTCAACGCTGCCTTCGAGTACACCCTGGAAGCCGCAAGCCTTTTCCCGCTGAACCGCCAGCATTCTAGCGCTCACATCAACAGCAACGTAACGATGACCCGCGGCTGCGATCTCGGTAAGGTACGCCCCGGTACCAGACCCTGCGTCCAAGCCTTCGCCGGGTGAGAGACTCGCCAACCACCCTCGAACTATTGGCGCTTCATTGAGACGCCAGAACCTGTACCATCGCCATGCTTCATAGTGTGATGAAGCCAGATCGTAGCCACGTCGCGCACTCAACGCCACATTGCGATGGCTCACGTTTGTTGTAGCCTCCTTCTTAGATCAAAACGAAAGACTGGATGATAGTCCGATTTGATAAGCGAAGAGCCACACTACTCGCGATATCCCGATAGAGAGGATGCTCGATAAGCATTGAGCTCCTACCTCTTGGTTCCCGGCTTGATCTGAGTTTTCAGCTTTTCCAGATCGTCTTTGATCGTCCGGAGCTGGCCCTCAAGAGCTGTCTTATCCGACTGAAGCTCGAAGAGTTTTTGGGCAGCTTCCAGACTTCTTTGCAACGTCGCCTCGTCTATGCGCCGTTGGGTTGATGTAGTGACGCCGGTCTTCTCCCAAAGCCACTTCGAGAATACGGGTTCGAGTGAAGCCCAGAGAAGTAAACCTGTCATCACGAGACTTGCCACGAAGATTGAGGTTCTGATCGAAAGCTTCGTTTGTTCGATCGCCGCTTTGCCATCCAGAATTGCCTGATCCATCGACTGTTTGGTGGTTTGGATTGCTAATTTGCCCGCCTCGATGGACTCCTTGGCCTTCTCGGCGGCTCGGTTTTCAATACCGGCGACATCCAGAAAGGACTTCTGGAACTTCTGCGCTGAATCAACAAGACTCCGCACGTAGTGCGTTTCATCAAGAACCGCCGGTTCAAGCCTGACTGGAGACTCCTTCAACGTGTGGAAGATGATCTTTGCGATGGCTTCTTTTGGGCCGAGAGACACAGGTTGCGATGAGAAATTTAGCAGGAAGCAGCTCAGCGGCCCCTCGTATCCCGGCTCGACAATCGCCGCGTTCAACAGCATCAATCCTTTGCTGGCGTTGCGATTCAGCGGAGTATAGGTGGCGCACAAATCACTCGGCATTCGAACCGTTTCCTCGGTCATTATCACCAGCGTCTCCGACGGTCCGATTTCCCAAACGTGCGGTTTGACCGCACCGTCTCCTGCGAGCAACTCTTCGACACCCGTTTGAGGCAAGAAGACTCTACCCGCGCGAAGAGTGTAACCGCAGTTCCGAATGTTTGCATTATCGGCATTCCCAATGAGCGCCCTTTCCTCGGTGCACCTGGGCGGCATTCTATCTAGAATTTCGTTGTCGGTTAGAATCATGATCTACCTCCGGCGATCGAAGATGCCAGCGAGGATTCCACATTGCCAGCGATGGTCCTGCGCGTGATTCCCGGTCTCGCGCGAAGACGCTATGGTTCCAAGAACGCAAAGAGAGTAGCTCCACGCGCTACTGCTTCGGGAACTTTGGGTCCGCTTTGACTTCAAGCAACTGCTTCGTGTGACGCTCGCTGTGTGCCGCGACGAAGAGGATCCGCTCGTACGCATCGATCTTGCCTAACAGCCCGCTTTCGACCACGTGCGCCCTCAAGTCGGGAGTGCTCTTGAGCAGCTCGACTGTCTTCGCCCGGCTCTCCAAAAAATGCTTGAGCGCGGCTTCGGGTGAGCCAAATTGATTCTTAGGCCGCAACTGTTCGGGCGCCTGGAATTTTCTCGAGCGGTCTGGAATCACCTCGAGCACTCGATCGTCGGTCTTCTTCAAGTCACGATCCGGAACCGCAGCCCCCTGCTGTTTGATCTGGCCTTCGGCCATCTGTCGCAACAGGTCTTCGCTTGCGGCGATGTGTTCCATCACTTGCGCGACTGACCATTTGAAAGGCGAGGGCTTGAAGTTCCACTGCGCTTCGGACAGGCCTCGGGTCGCGTCTACGATGTTCTTCTTAGTGGTTTCCAGATATTGAAGCCCCCGGTCGAGGTCGGCTTGCGACAGCGTCTGAGCCTCGGCGTGTGTCAGCATAAGTAATAAAACTCCCAGGACGGCGCCAACTAGCTTCTTCATGATTTGAATCCTTTCTTTTGTGCTTCTGTCATTTTGTGCGTCTGCCATTTTGTGCGTCTGCCATTTTGTTTTTCTGTCATGTAGGGGCGGCCCTCCGTGGCCGCCCCTCACTGGAAGTCCCCGGTCGGTTACCAGGGAGGGGCGGCCACGGAGGGCCGCCCGTACAGGTCCCATCAATACTAATGCATTTGTTGAATCTTGCCGCCTTTCGCCAAGAGCATCAGCTTGATCAGCTCTTCGGTGACTTTCGGCTCGAGCCCTTCGGTGTGTCCCTTGTCCAGCCGGACGACGTCCGCGACCACCCTGCCATCCTTGCAGTCCGGATAGACGTATTCCTGAGCCTTGCCCGCCGCCGGCAAGAGCCCCCACGACGGATTTGGCGGATTCTGACGCGTGCTGTCGTAGACGTAGCCTGCTTTCGTGTCGGCGATCTCCTGCGGTTTCTTCCGCGGCCCACAGTTGTACTTCTTCGCCCAATCCGAAGTTTCAGGCATGCCTTTGTCATCCATCTCACGCTGGCCGGTTTCGAAAATGAAAGAGAAATCTGCGGCGGGCGGCTCGCGCAGCGCGGCCATCGCCGAGCTGACGCTTGGAGGCGTCGCGGTTGCGCCGCCCGGGGCGGGCGTCGGGGCGCCTGGCGCGCGCGGCGGTCCCCAATTCGGAGAGCGACCCGGATTTCCACCCAGGCGACCGCCCGAAAGACTGAGCCAGCCGTCGACTCTTTGCTTGAAGAAATCCGTTCGAACAATCCGGTTCGAAGTCAGCCCGCCCTGTGAATGACCGACGAGCCAGAACGCTTTGATGTTCTCTTTGCCGATTTGATCGACGACGGACTCGACGATGTTCTGCAGGTACTCGTCGTCGGTCGCTGACCACGATCTCGTAGGCGAGTTCGGCGTTGCAACGACCAGCCGGTACTTGTCTACGAAGTCCATAATCGGAAAGTAATGACGCTGCCAGTTCCCGTACGAACCGAAGCCGTGAAGACTCAGAATAAAAGTGACCTTCTCGCCAGGTTTGAGATCGCACGGATAATCGAGGAAGTAGGTGCGGCGAGACTTCAGTTCGACCACGGGCCCGGGATTGATCACCCTTTCCGGCGGGCAGTCCTTGTCCGGACAGTGAAGGACAGGCGTGGTGGGGCAATCAGCTCCCGAGAGGTGAACGGGTTTCTCCTGGCCGGCGTACGCAAGCGTCCCGACAACGACTATGAGTGTCAGAAGTCGGACCAATTTGAGCGACCGTTTCATCTGAATTCCTCCTCCGTGTTTTGGAATACTTTGATGGGGCGTACCCAATCAATCGCATGTAGGGGCGGCCCTCTGTGGCCGCCCCAGAGTCGTTCAAAGATTCATTAGCCTACGCTGAGGCCGCCCCAGAGTCGTTCAAAGATTCATTAGCCTACGCTGGGGCGGCCCCAGAGTCGTTCAAAGATTCATTAGCCTACGCTGGGGCGGCCCCAGAGGGCCGCCCCTACAACTTTTCACCGCGCGGCTCTGCGTCACTTCTCGTCGAGCTTTCGTCCTGCGTTCAGGTTGTCGAAGTTCAAAATAGCATTGAACACCAGGAAGTAACTCCCCTGGGTCTCGCCTCGCCAGATCGGATTGTTTGAGAACACGACGACGTGGCCGTTACCCAATGGAATATCGATTACCGCGGCGTGTTGCGCTATCTCGGCGCCGCCGTCCAATAACCCGGATACCAGCAAGTCTTTTGCGTCGCCGTATCGGAGCACGACTCGCGGCCGCAACGGAGGTGGTATCACTCCGATCCCGTTGCGGCGCTGCTCGTCGGACACCGGCAAGGCTTGCCAGGTTTCAGCGCGAACCTCCTCGGGCGCTTCGGCGGGTGTTCTGCCCTGCGGCGTATCGGGGTCGTCGGCGGTGCCGCGGCCGGTCGGCCGGTCACGATCTTCAGCCGAGCGCCGGCGACCGCGTCCTCCGCCAAATACATTACTGACGTTGAAGATTGGCCCGTCGTACGTGTACACCGAAAGCCCCTCGCCGTACCCGTATGCAATGGGGCTCGTCGAATCAACAAACTTCGAGCGCAGAATGCTGCCGGTCACTTTCAATCGCTGGGCCGGTTGAATCGAAACACCCGGCGCGAATCCAAGCGCGACTGCGAAGTTCGCGGTGTCGGCCACCCCAATCAGCAGCCCGCCGCCCTTGACGAAGTTCTGCAGATTCGCAACTCCGCTCCATCCAAGTCCCGGGCGCATATCATCTGTCTCATCAGTTTTGCCGAGGTTGGGAGTCTGAGGTGTGACCTTCCAGGGCAACGGATTGCCCCACATCGGCATGCCCTCGACTATCCGCATCGGATTGCCGCCGCCCACGGGCGCGAAGAGGATCACGTCGTATTTGGCTCTAAGGTTGGCGTCCTTCGCGACGTCCTGTGTGCTGATGTAGTCGAAGGGTATCTTTACGTTATCGAGCGCTATTCGCCACCAGCCTTCGTCCTGTGTTGAGAACCACGTGTGCATCATCGCAACGCGAGCCGCCTTGATCGGATGCGTCTTAACCGAGGGCGATGCGCCCACGGCGAGAACCTGCAAGCCGAGCTCTGAAGCTGCGCGCTCGAGGTCCGGAGTTTTCACATTGTGAATGATGAACGAGCCACGATTGAACTTCTGGCCTCCCGTCTCGAAAGGCTCCTCCGCGACATTCATCGTCGCGTCCTTGAGCCGATACCGAAGAGTCATCAACGCGGTGTCGGTATTGTGATTGATGACAAAGGTCGAGCCGGCGCCTTTGATCGCTCCGGCGGCGCGAACTTCTCCTCTTACCCGTTCCATCGAAGCATCGAGGACTTTGACATCTGTAACACGCACCACCTGAACGTTACCGAGTTCGCCGAAGGTCCACGCGGTGTCGTCGTAGACTTGCTTCTGCGGATCGTTAGGGCTCCAGTATTGATAGTCCAGCAGCATATCGGCGATTCGGCTGTATGGCTGGTCCATTCTCACTATGTAACTGCCGGCGGGAAACTGGCGAGTCTCGGTCTCGGGTTTCTTCTGATCGGCTGCCGGCTTCGGGTCTTCTTTCTGGTCGGAAGCACCGGGCTTCTTGTCGGTTGGCGCCGTTTTCTTTTTCTTGACGGTAACTGAAAACGGCGCAGTTGCTCGAGATATCTCGCATCCCTGGAGCTGAAGAGTGCGAAGCAGCTCCGCCTGGCCGCCGGGTCTTGGATCATCGGCTGGAAATACATAGGCGGCCGGGCCCGAGGTCTTTGGCTTTTCAATCGAGCGTTTGCTCTTCAAGTAGAAGTTATGGAGGAACAGCTTGCTGTTTTGATTGAAATACGAAAGCGCGGTCAACAACCCCGTCTCCTCGTAGTTGTTGTTGTTGCGCTGAGACCACTTCACCTTCGGCAGCGGAGGATTCTGTTTGTACCAGGTGCGCGAGTACTCCTGCGGCGACAGAGTGCGCTCGACTGTATCGGCGCCGCCGTTTCCGAAGGTCTCATACAAGCGGCTGATGCCGTTGTGAGTCGCTCCTATGAACATCAGGTATCCCGGAGACCACGTATCGAAGTCACCGTGAGTAAACACCCCGGGCATGCCGAACTTGGTCATCTCCGAGACGTTGTTCCAGCCCATCAACTGCCATTCGTCGGTCAGAATCGGATCGAGCCACGCATTGTAAGGACCATCACCTACAGTGTTGTCGTAAAGGTAAGGCACCGATTCGTGCAGGTCGTGAAGCACCTGGGCCTTCCAATCGATGAAGGTTTTGGCGACGTTCTGAGTGAGCTTCAACGTCATGCCCATCGCGTCCCGATTGTTGTCGTGAGCTACGTAGTGTCCCCAGTAAACCAGCGGCGGCCAGGTCTGATTCGGATGAGCGAGGTGCCAGTTGTAAATGTCAACCTGGCGGTCGCGGCCGTCGACTTCGACTATCGGTGTGATCAACGTGATCACGCCGTCGCGAATCGCTTTGATGTACGTGCTCTCGTCGACTGCGAGCCGATAGGCAAGCTCCATCAGAGCAGTAGGCGCTCCTGTCTCGGGAGAATGGATCGTGCCGGTGATGTAATAGATAGGAGTCGAGGCCGCGACCAGCTTGTCAGCTTCGGCGTCGTTCATGTTGATCGTGCGAGGATCGGCGAGCTTTGCCAGGCGCGCGCGATTCTCTTCGAGTTTCGCGAGGTTCGCTTCGGAGGAAATCGCGACCGCGATCATTTCGCGGCCTTCTTCGGTCGTGCCTATGGAGAAGACCTTAACGCGCGGGCTCGCCTTCTCGACCAGCCGCATGTACTTGTACACCTCGTGTGAGTAAGGCAGCTTACCGGGGGCGCCGGCTACGTCGCCCAGCACTACTTTTGGAGTCGGCACTGTGGCGGAAGCGGGGAGGTAATTGACCAGAGGCGATGTAAAGAACGGCTCGGTTGTGTATTCGCGAATCTTTCTGGTGTACTCCTCGTCGATTGGTTGATTCGGATCGCGCTCGGGTTTGATCGTCGTGACGGCGGCCGCCGGGTTTTGACGCCCGTTTACGATGATGGCTGAAACCAGGAAAACCGCCATCAGGGATACAAGTATGGTTGAATAACGCCTGATCATTTTGCCTCCTGCCGCTTATGATTCAGCCCGCATCCATCTTTTAATGGAGTCGCCTCATTACGAAGCATGAATCGGTTGATATTGGTCTTTGGATCGTCTCCACTGCCGGGCGCTCATCGTAGCAAAGGCTGGCGATGAACGGCAAGTTGCCGGTCTTGCCGTAGTGGGGCATTAGCGTGTTGCCCGCAAGCAGTCCTCTGCGTCCCCGGCGTCCTCCGCGGTTTTTCCTGCTCAGTGGCTCGGGATCAACCGCGGAGGACGCCGAGGACGCAGACGAGAAACGCGAATGTGAGCGAGCAACACACATTTGGAAAGTAACCGGTTGCAAGCTGCGAAACGGTCACGCATGTGATCGCAGTCTCCACTGTCGAACGCTCGAGGCCACATCCTGTACAAACGTGATTGACACGATAGCGGGTCTGCTATAAAAGAAGCCGTGGCACAGAACGACCATTCCTAATTAGTCAGACGCTGATTCTCTCCCAGGAGATGAAGTGACTTTCGCAAGCCGCAACGCGGAAACCAACCCAGGGAAAGATCTCAATCTAATGGCAGACGCTTCCGAGAAAGTAACCGAGCGCGCGTCCCTGTTTGCCTGGCCGGGTGAAGTCACTCGTTACCAGTGGCTCGTGCTGCTGGTCGCCTGGCTCGGATGGGTGTTCGACAGTATGGACGGAACTCTGTTCTCTCTGGTTCAGAAGCCGTCGATGACCGAGCTGATGGGCCGCGGGGCCACTGACGCGGCGATCGGGTTTTACAGCAGCGTAGTCTTCGCAGTGATGCTACTGGGTTGGGCTGCCGGAGGAATCTGCTTCGGAATCATCGCCGACTACATTGGAAGAACGAAAGCGCTGGTCGCGACGATCTTGATTTATTCGCTGTTCACCGGTCTGTCGGCGGCCGCGCAGACCTGGTGGCAACTGGCTGGGTTTCGCTTCATCACGGGGTTGGGACTTGGCGGGGAATGGGCTGCTGGAGCCGCTTTGGTGGCGGAAGTGTGGCCGGATAGGCTTCGCGCAAAGGCCGGAGCACTTCTTCAATCCGCGGCGGCGTTCGGTTACTTTTTCGCGGCGCTGATCACGCGCGTAGTCGACGTAGGATCGTGGCGCTACGTGTATTTGGTCGGCGCGGTCCCCGCGATCTTTGTGTTGTTCATTCGATTGCTGGTCAAAGAACCCGAGCGCTGGATCGAGGTGCGGGATAAGCGAAGGCTCGCGAAAGCCGATTCGACGCACAAGCCTACAGAGCTCGACGCATTTACATTGAAACAACTCTTTGGACCAAAACTTCGCCGCGACACTATCGTGGCTTCAGCACTCGCGTTTACCGTTTTGTTAGCGCTTTGGGGAGCGACGATGTGGATCCCGTCGGTCGTTCGCGAAGTAGGCGCGCGCGAGGGTCTTGGAATCCCGGACCAAAACCGGTACGCGACCTATGCGGTGATGTTGCTCAACGCCGGTTCGCTTTTTGGCTATCTCGGATTCGGCCCGCTGGCGGATCGCTTTGGCAGACGCGCGGCGTTCTTGTGTTTCTTCATTGGCGGAGTGATTCTGTTTCCGGTTACGTTTCTGATGACCAGTGGAATCACCCAGATGTTCGTGCTGCTCCCGTTGGTAGGCGTGTTCACATTGGGTATCACCAGCGGCTTCCCAATCTACCTGCCTGAGTTGTTTCCCACTCGCGTGCGAACTACCGGCGTGGGACTTTGTTACAACCTGGGCCGGATAGTAACGGCGGGCGGAGTGCTGATAACCGGCGCGTTGGTCGGATTCTTCGGATCGTACGCAAAGGCGGCAAGCTCGGTCAGTCTGATCTACTTGCTTGGAATTGTGCTCTTGGCGTTTGCCCGTGAAACTAGAGGCCAGCGGCTTACGTAAGCTGGGCCCTGGCAGGAGTCAAGATTCTGATTGAGACCTGTACGGGCGTCCCTCCGTGGGCGCCCCTCGCTGGCATGATACCGTGAAGAAACCGCTTTGCGAGCTTTGCGGTACTTTGCGAGCTTTGCGTTCAGCGTATCTCTCTTTGTCGAGCGGATTCCTTGCGCAAAGCTCGCAAAGCTCGCGGCGTCGGGTGGTTTCTAAGGAAGGGCGCCCGTACGGATCACCGTAGTGACTGACCACAGGAGTGATATTTGAGCCGGAAAGAGGAACATATGCGAAACCGAATCATCCTTACTTTGATCGTGATTATCATTGCCGGTCACTCACCGCTCGTCGCTCGAGCGCAAAACGACAAGAAGAAAGCGGCAGCCGATCTCATCAACACTCTGAAATCGGCGCGGGTTATCGAACTGAATTTCATCTGGGACAGCAAGTCTCCAATCCTGAGTCTCAATCCGCCGTTTGCAATCGGCTTGCACTCGAGTCACAAGGAAACCGCGGGCATGATCCCCGGTGGTATTGCTTACGCTGAAGACATGATGTTCTTCAGCGGACAACACGGCGCTCCAACCATCGACGCGCTTGGGCACATTTCAGATAACGGGAAGCTTTTTGGAGGTCTGGATGCCGTTGCAAGCGAGAGCGCGTCCGGGCTGCTCAAGCTGGGAATCGAGGTTTATCCAAAAGAGAAGCTGATAAATCGAGCGGTGCTTTTGGACGTAGCTCGATTCAAGAACGTCGATGCGCTCGACGCGGGACAGGAGATAACAGCCGAAGATCTTCAGGCGACCGCCAAAGCCGAGGGCGTCGAGATTCAACCGGGCGACTCGGTATTGATCCGGACCGGGTTCGGCAAGTACTTCGAGGCTGACCGGGCGAAATACTCCGGATTCCGGCCGGGCCCGGGTGAAAGCGCCGCGCGATGGCTTGCGAGCAAGAGGATTTTTCTTACCGGCGACGACCAGATGAGCTACGAAGTGGTTCCTCAAAAAGGAACCGTTTTTCCCTGCCATCGCATATTAATTGCCGACAGCGGAATCTATCTCGTAGAGAATCTGAACCTTGAAGAGCTGTCGAAAGCGCTGGCGGAGCAAAAATCGTATGAATTTATTCTCGTGCTAAATCCGCCGAGATTGCGAGGAGCGACAGGCGCGCCGGTGAATGCGTTTGCTATAATACCTCGGTGAAAATCAATATCGTTGGCGGCGGACCATCAGGACTTTATTTCGCGATCCTGATGAAGAAGCTCGATCGGACGCACGAAATAACCTTACTGGAACGCGATGCTTCAAATGATACCTTCGGGTGGGGCATCGTTTTTTCAGATCAGACTTTCGATTATCTCAAAGAGAATGACGTCAAGTCGTTCAATGCCATCAATCGCGCCTGTCAGCGCTGGGACAATGTCGATGTCGTGCACCGTGATGAAAGCGTCACCGTTCGCGGGAATAACTTTTCCGGCATCTCCCGGCTCACCTTTTTGAACATTCTTCACAAGCGATGCCAGGAACTCGGCGTCGATTTGCGCTTCAACTCAAACGTGACGGATTTGAGCGAGCTGCCGCCTTCCGACTTGCTGGTGGGCGCGGATGGCGCCAACAGCATGGTGAGGCGGGCATACAAAAAATCCTTCGACCCGACCGTCGATCTGCGTAAGAACCGCTACATCTGGCTCGGTACCCGCCAGTTGTTCCACGGCTTGACGCTGATCTTTCGCGAGCACGAGGCCGGCTTGTTTATCGCTCATGCATACAAGTTCGACGACTCGACCAGCACGTTCATCGTCGAGTGCAGCGAAGCCACCTGGCGAAACGCCCGCTTTGACTGGAAGTCGGACCCGGAAACGTGCGAGTACCTCGCGGATGTTTTCAAGGCGGACCTGGGGGGCAATGCGTTGCTTTCGAACAACTTTGTTCGGTGGCTCAATTTTCCGCTGGTGAAGAACAAGCACTGGCATCACGAGAACGTCGTGCTTCTGGGCGATGCGTTGCACACGGCGCATTTTTCGATCGGGTCGGGGACAAAGCTCGCGCTTGAAGATGCAATCGCGCTGGCGAAATGTTTCAAAGCGAAGCTCGACGTCCCTCACGCGCTTGCGGAGTTTGAACGGGTCAGAAAGCCGGTGGTCGATGAGTACCAGGGCGCCGCGAACGCGAGCTTGCTGATGTTTGAGAACGCCGAGGAGCTGATGCGGCTCGCGCCAATCGATCTTGCCTATAAGCTGATGACCCGAAGCAAGAAAATCGACTATGAGAAGTTGAAGAAGCGTGATCCCGAGTTCATCGCAGCTTACGACCAATGGGTCAAGAGTCAGAAGTCGGGAGCCAGAAAGCAGAAGGCAGAAGTCAGAGGACAGAAGTCAGAGGTCAGAGGACAGAAGTCAGAAGTCAGAGGACAGAAGTCAGAGGTCAGAGGTCAGACGTCAGAGGTCAGAGGTCAGAAGTCAGAGGTCAGAAGTCGAAAGCCATAGTCTCGCTCTCGATGGCTCGCGAACTTCGGCACAGTTTCTGTTTTGAACTCGCGTGCACTGACTTCTGCCCAGAGATCTCCGAATTCTGACCTCTGATGTCTGACCTCTGACTTCTGACTTCTGACCTCTGACTTCTGACCTCTGACCTCTGATGTCTGACTTCTGACCTCTGACTTCTGACCTCTGACTTCTGACCTCTCTTCATATGTGGCACCCTGAGAAACCAGTCCGACATTCCATTCTTCCAGCAATCTGGCCGGCTGAAGACGAAGCCGCGAGATCGTTGTTGTTCAGTCCGATTGCCGTAGGTTCGACTACATTGGAGAGTCGCACGTGGGTCCCGGCAATGGTTCCCTGGCGCGCCACCGACGACGGCTTCGTCACCCCAAACATCATCGAGTGGTACGGGCGCTTTGCGGCAGGCCGCCCGGGAGCGATTGTAGTAGAAGCTACCGGTGTGCGCGACATCGCGAGCGGGCCGCTGCTGCGAATCGGGCACGACCGGTTCATTCCCGGTCTTCGGAATCTGGTTGAAACCGTCAAACGCGAGAGCGGCGGGCACACCCGGTTGTTTATTCAGATCATCGACTTTCTGGCGGTCAAGCGGCGCCCCCCAAAAGACAAGTATTTCACGCGATTTTTTGAAGCCGGCAAGCGTCATCGAGAAGCCCTCGCCGATGCTACCGGCAACGATAAATGGCTAGGCGAGAACGCAGTCAATATCCGCGCCTATCTGACCGAAGCCCCGGATGAGTTGTTGGACCGCGTGCTTGACGAACGCGAGCTTGAATCGCTGCGCTACGGGTATCGCGAGCGTGTCACCGACACGGATTTGCCGCATATTCGCGAACTCCCGCAAGTGTTGCCCGGGTTCTTCGCCGAGGCCGCCGAGCGCGGACGTGAAGCCGGCTTCGACGGAGTAGAGCTTCACTACGCGCACGCTTATACGATGGCTTCTTTCTTGAGCGCCAGGAACAATCGCCATGATATGTACGGCGGGTCGCGGGAGAATCGCGTGCGGTTGCCGCTTGAAGTCTACAGCGCGGTGCGCGCCCGGGTTGGCGCCGGATACACGGTCGGTGTCCGGTTTCTCGGCGACGAAGTGATCGAGCGCGGCAGTCATCTCGAAGATGCCGTCTATTTCGGCGTCGAGTTCGCGCGCGCGGGTTTCGATTACCTTTCAGTCTCGAAAGGCGGAAAGTTTGAGGATGCAAAACAGCCAAAGGTCGGTCACGCGGTTTATCCTTACACCGGGCGCAGCGGCTACGAATGTATGCCGACCGTAGTGTCTGATGAACGCGGACCGTTTGGCAGGAACGTTCCCCTCGCGGCTACGATTAAGCGCGCCGTGAATGAAATGGGTTTTGCGATACCGGTGGTCACGTCGGGCGGCATTGCTACGTTTGAGCAAGCCGAGGCTATTCTCGAACGAGGTGAAGCTGATATTATAGCCGCCGCTCGGCAGTCGCTTGCGGATCCTGATTGGTTCTTGAAGAGCCGGCTCGGCCGCGGAGACGAGATTCGCCGCTGCGTGTTCACGAACTATTGTGAGGGCCTGGATCAAATGCACAAGCAGGTCACGTGCAAGCTCTGGGATCGGGTAAGCCTCGATGAATCGGGAATCACGATGAGCGACGATGGGCGCCGGCGGCTTGTTCCACCGCGATGGAATGGGTTGTCAAAACCTGACTGAGGAACCTATTCATATGATGTACTGGCGCGAAATAACGGTTAATTGGGGAGAGTCGGACCCGTTCGGTCTTGTCTACTATCCACGGATGCTTGCCTGGTTCAATGACACCGAACACGAGCTGTTTCGCACGCTCGGGTATCCCATCGACAAGATGATTCAGAACGATCGGACGACCTTCGTGATGGGTGAGATACAGTTTCGATTCATCGGGCCGGCGGCTTACGGCGACCGGGTCACGCTGAAACTCGAGCTGACGGAAATAAGAGAGCGCACCCTGCGCTGGCATTGCAGCGCGAAACGAACGCTGACCGGCGAGCCCGTCACTGAAGGCACGGCTACACGAGTCTATGCTCGCATCAACGAAGACGGCACGCTCAAGTCGGCGGCTATCCCGGATGATATGCGCCGGGCGCTGACCTCCGCCGGCCTGGTGACATCCTTCGCGCCAAAAGGCGCGAGCAAGTAAGTATTGAACCCCGGTGATGTTCAAGTACTCGGGCGCAGATACTGGAGTGCGGCGGCAATCGGTGGGTAATTTATGGCACAGTGGGACAAAGAAGAACTCGAACTCAAGAGCGGTCACGGCTGGAAATCGAAGCCGGGGAAAAAGATTTTTGTTGCCGATCGGGGCGCCGTGCGCATCGAGTTTCCCGAAGACTGGATCGTGATTCCTGACGAGGATTCGATCAAGTTTTACAACAAGCAACCGCCCGATGATGATACCTGCCTCGCGCTTTCCTACATGCGACTGCCGCCTGTTGACCTCAGCGGTTTGCCGCTAACGGAAATGCTAAAAGTCGCGCTCGATGGCGACACGCGGCCGGTGTACGCGAGGAGCGAGGACCACATCATCAAGCGCGATGACCTGGAGCTTGCATGGTTTGAGATTTCCTTCATCGATCCGGCGCAGCAGCGAGATTGCAGATCGCGGTTATGCATCGGCCGCGGTTCGTTTATTCAGCCCCTTCTTACGATGGAAATCTGGACTGATGAATTGGACTTGTACGGGCCGGTATGGGATGACGTGCTTGCGTCGTTGCAGCTCGGAGTCTACATCGATGATCCGACGCGCGGGCCGATTATTCACTGAAGTTCGTAGGGCCGCATTTATGCGGAAGTTTGTAGCGCCGGTGGACGTGTATCAGCGGGTAGCCGACAACGTAGTCCTCTGCGTCCTCGGCGCCCTCTGCGGTTTTCTTGATCGATCCTACGGGATTAGCCGCCGAGGACGCGGAGGACGCGGAAGAGCATCCGTAACGCGGGGGCTTTAGCGCGGATTCGATCTCGAGTACAAACTTCCGCATGAATGCGGCACTACGAACATTAGCTCATTCATATGTCTACATCGTCACAAACCGATTTGCCCGACTACCCCTCCGAGATTCAGATCGATCGCCGCGACGTCCCGTTCAAGGACGAAGAGCTGCTGCGCTTCTATTCGGTAATGAAACTCGCGCGAACGTTTGAAGAAAAGCTCGCGTCTTTGTACAGGCAGGGCAAGATCTTCGGCGCAGTCTATGTCGGCATCGGGCAGGAAGCGACTTCAGTCGGTTGCGCAAGCCAGCTCGAATCCGGCGATTACCTCTCGATGGTCGCGCGCAACCTCGCGGCATATTTCTATAGAGGCGTCGAGCCGAGGCACGTGATGGCGCGCTGGTTCGGCAAGGATCAGGCGCCCTCGCACGGCCGTGAGCTTGGGTTGTTCCTTGCCGACATCGAGAAGCACGGAATCATTCCTTATCACAACGGATCGATGGCGTCGTGGATACCTGCCGGCGCGGGATACGCGCTGGCGTTCAAGCTGAAGAAGCAACCGAACGTGATGCTTTGCTTTACCGGCGACGGCGCTACGAGCCCGGGCGATTTTTATGAAGGGCTGAACTTTGCTTCGATACATAAGCTGCCGCTGGTGATCATCTGTGAAGTAAATCAATTCGCTTACTCGACGCCGCCGAACTTGCAGATGCCGGTGAAGAACGTCGCCGATCGAGCGCCCGCGTTTGATATTTATGCCGAGACTGCTTTTGGCAACGACCTGTTTACCGTAATCGCCGCGGCGCGTCGGGGAATCGAGCACGCCCGGTCGGGGAAGGGCCCGGCGCTCATCGAGTTCAAGACGTTTCGCCAGCGCGGCCACGGCGAGCACGACGACATGGCTTATGTGTCCAAGGAGCTACGCGAGTTCTGGGAAGCGCGCGACCCAATAGCTATGTATCGCCGCTGGATCGTCGAGCGCGCGAAGATCGCTGTTGGAATGCTGACGCGTATTGATGAAGTCGCGGCTCGCCAGGTTGAAGAAGCGGTGCAGTATGCCGAGTCATTGCCGTTCCCGAAAGCAGAGACCGTGACCGATCGTTTGTTTGCGCCGTCGACTCACGATCCGACTTCGGAAGATCGAAAGAACAACTTCGAGCCCATCGAGACTCCCGCGATTCCGGCGTTGACGGCTTCTAATGAACGGAAGACAGGTGAACATTTTTAGTAGGCACGGGCTGAAAGCCGCTACGCTGACGATCGCTGCGCTGATGGTGATCGGCGGCGCGTGCTCGAGGCAGGCTCGTTCCAAGTCGCAAGTTTCCAACCAGGCCTCCAACCAACCGGGGAACTCTTCGGATCCGACAATTGAAGTCTCATCGGCAGGCAACGATTCGTCTTCAGATGATCCCTGCTCGGAAATGTTTTCAAACTTCTTCCTCAAGGTAGACTCGATCGCGTACGGCGAGTACGAGGTGGTTCGATTGCACAAGACAGTTCACGACGACTTCAGCAACTCGGTCATACCGGCGAGTTATGCCGTGCTGAAGTCGCGTGGGAAGACCGTCGCGACATTCGACGGCATACACTATGGACTGGGGAATGCAACTGACTTCGGTTTCGCATCGCTGCTGGGCCCGGAAACAAGGCAGCTAATAGTTTCTCTAACTGCTCCGAGAAGCGGCAGACATTGGATCGTCGATCTCTCATCAAACGCCGCGACTGTTTTCGACAGCAACGACTGGGATGTTGGCGCGGAGGATGTTTGCATCCACGATTTCGACGGCGACGGCGTAGAGGAAATCTCGTTGCCGATCACGAAGTTCTGGGGCTTCGGGTCGATGGCAATGTCGGAAAGCCCGCTGCCGAGCGTCGTCTTCAAATACGAGCCGGGAATTCGAAAGTACCAGCCCGACAAGTCTGCATTAGCCCGCGGACTGGAGGGCATCGAAGCAGATGTTCAGGCGATCGATCCAAACGAGAAACCGAAAGGTCCTTCGATGGGCCCCTACCTTGCAATGCGTCTCGATATCTTCCTTCGGTACGTCTACGCTGGCCGCGAGAACGATGCGTGGGCGTTCTTCGAGAAGACTTACAACCTCGGCGACAAAAAAGAAATCGAGCAAAAGATCAAAGCTACGCTCGAGAGAGAGCCGGTCTACAGGTTCGTTTTCGGAAAGAGCCGCAGCTAAGAGTCTCCGGGATGCCAACGCTCACTTATCTCCAGGCCATCAGCACCGCGCTTCGCGACGAGATGCGCCGCGATCCGAATGTCTTCATCCTTGGCGAAGACATCGGCGCGTTTGGCGGAGCTTTCAAAATAACCCAGGGGTTCCTCGATGAGTTCGGGCCGGAGCGTGTAATCGATACTCCAATCTCCGAATCTGGATTTGTCGGCGCGGCGTGTGCAGCGGCGACTGTCGGGTTTCGTCCTGTTGTCGAGTTTCAATTCATCGACTTCATTGCGTGCGCCTTCGATCAAATAGTCAACTATGCAGCGAAGTGCTATTACCGTTGGGGCATTCAGATGCCCATAGTCTTGCGCGGGCCTACCGGCGGCGGCATTCACGCGGGTCCTTATCATTCGCAGAACCCGGAAGCCTGGTTCGCTCACACGCCGGGACTCAAAGTCGTGCTGCCTTCAACTGCGAAGGACGCAAAGGGTCTGTTGCTCGCCGCGATTCGCGACAACAACCCGGTCATCTATCTCGAAAACAAGTTCCTGTATCGCCATCACAAAGAAGACGTGCCCGAAGGCGACTATGTTGTGCCCATCGGCGTAGCGGCTTTACGAACGCTCGGCAGTGACTTGTCGATCATCAGCTATGGAGCCGCGGTGCACTTGTGTGTTGAAGTCGCGAGAACGTTGGAACGCGAAGGCGCATCGATCGAAGTTGTCGATTTGAGATCGCTTGTTCCGCTGGATCGCGAGACCGTTCTCGAGAGCGTGAAGAAAACGAACCGAGCGCTGATCGTTCACGAAGCAAATATCACCGCAGGCTTTGGGGCAGAGATCGCGGCGTTGATTGCTCAGGAAGCTTTCGAGTTTCTGGACGCGCCAGTGATGAGGATTGCTTCGCTCGATGTGCCGGTTCCTTTTAGTCCGCCGCTGGAGATGGCGATGCTTCCGTCGGTCGACAAGATCGCAGCGGCAGCGCGCCGGTTGCTGGCATATTAGCTGTGTGACAACCGCTAAAATCATGTAGGGGCGGCCCTCCGTGGCCGCCCCTGCGTCGTGATCGGCTTCTTCGATCGGAGACAGGGGCGGCCACGGAGGGCCGCCCCTACATGTGCGCCGGGCCGGTTATACATGTGCGCGTTACGCGTGCGCGCACATCGTCTCAAAATCGATCGAAGGCTCGAGCTTCACTTCGCTTAGAATCGAATTCGAAATGAAGCAATTCTTTTCCGCCTTCTCGAGGATCCGCTGCGCGCGCTCGGCGTCGTATTCGAACTTGATCACCAGCTTCGGTTTCAGAACGATCTCATTCAGCCGATAGCCCAGCCCTTCAACCTTCTCCAGTTTCCCCACCGCGGTTGAAGTAAAGCTGACGATATCCAGCTTGGACATCTCGGCCATCGCAATGAAGGTCGCCAGGTAGCACGAGTTCAGCGACGCGACGAAAAGATGCTCCGGCGTCCAGGTATGTTCGTGCCCGTTGAACTCAGGCGGCGACGCCACTTCAATAACCGGCAGGTCAGCCGACGATCGCAGGTAGCCGCGCCTCTGGCCCATCCATCCGACTTCAGTCTGGTAGTAGTGTGTTACAGCCATGCTCGTAGTCTCCTTCAGGCAATGCCGGTGAAATCACGCCACAATGCTCTTCGCATAAGCAGTTCTTCGTTTGGCAGCCGCAGCCTCCTGATAAGGTTCGAACCGCGCTGTGAAATGTCTCAGGAACGGCGGCTGATAGACGATGCTGTAGCCGCGAATCATCTCGCGGCGCTCGTAGACTTTTAGTATCGCCTCGATCACGTAGTCGATGTGGCTTTGCGTAAAGACTCGATGAGGAATCGCAAGCCGCACGAGCTCCATCGCCGGCGGCTTCTCGACGTCTTCAACCAGGTCCCGCTGCGCCAGCATCACCGATCCGATTTCGCAGGAGCGAATACCGGCTTCGCGATAGAGTTCAACCGCAAGCGCCTGCCCGGGATATTGATCGGACGGGATATGCGGGAGCAGCGCTTTGGCGTCGATGAAAATCGCGTGACCGCCGGGCGGCTCGACTATGGGGACTCCGCCGTCGGAAATGTGCCGGCCAAGATAGTTGATCGAGGCGAAGCGGTATTGCAGATAATCCTCCTGGAGGATCTCTCGCAGGCCCACGGCGATCGCGTCAAGATCGCGGCCCGCGAGCCCGCCGTAAGTCGGAAAGCCTTCGGTAAGGATGAGCAGGTCCTTTTCCTGCTGCGCCAGCAAATCATCGTTCGTGCACAGGAAGCCGCCGATGTTCGCAAGCCCGTCCTTCTTCGCGGACATCGTGCAGCCATCGGCGAGTGAGAACATTTCGCGAGCGATCTCTTCCACCGATTTGTCTTCGTAGCCTTCTTCACGAAGCTTGATGAAGTAAGCGTTCTCGGCGAAACGACAGGCATCCAGATACAGCGGTATGCCGTAACGAGAACACACCTCCTTCACTTCGCGAAGGTTGCTCATGGAAACCGGCTGGCCGCCTCCGGAGTTGCTTGTGACGGTCAACATCACCAGCGGAATGCGTCCGGGGCCCACGCGGCCAATCAACTGCCGCAACGCTTCGGCGTCCATGTTTCCCTTGAAAGGGTGGTAAACCGACGGCTCGAAGAAAGCTGGTATCGGCAGATCGATCGCCTCGGCGCCGGTGTATTCAACGTTGGCGCGCGTCGTGTCGAAGTGAGTGTTGTTGGGAACGATCTGGCCCGGCTTGCACATCACCGAGAATAGAATTTTCTCTGCGGCGCGGCCCTGATGTGTGGGGATTATGTGCTTGAAACCAAAGAGATCGCGCACCACCGACTCGAAACGATAGAAGCTTGCGCTGCCGGCATATGATTCGTCGCCGCGCATTACCGCCGCCCACTGCTCGGAGCTCATAGCCGCTGTGCCGCTATCGGTGAGCAGGTCGATGATGACGTTTTCCGCTCGCAAGAGGAACAAGTTGTATGAGACTGCTTTGAGAAATGACTCGCGCTCCTCGCGAGTAGTCATTCTGATCGGTTCTACAACTTTTACTCTGAATGGCTCGATGATCGTTTGCATAATCGGTTCGTGTGCTCCCTTTTTGATTGCGCGACCGCTTCCGCGGGATGATTGATTCTCGGCTGAATGGAGCAAGTGTCACAAGTTCAGGGGTCACAGGCGATTGTGACGAATGAACATTTGAAATGTGATGCAGCCCTGAGTCATGCGCGCATTAACGATCCGATACGGTGGAGAAACCGCTTCGCGAGCTTTGCGGTACTTTGCGAGCTTTGCGTTCAACGTATTTCTCTTTCTCTAGCGGATTCCTTGCGCAAAGCTCGCAAAGTACCGCAAAGCTCGCGGCGTCGGGTGGTTCCTACGGAGGGCCGCCCATACATGACTACCAGCTTGAATTGTTCTTGTTCCACTAGGCGCGGCTCGCAAGCCAACGCGTGAATCGAAAGATGGGATAACTCGCTGCAAGAAGCACTAGGGCGTACAGGCTGTTGCGTGTGTCGCTTTTCACCGCTCCTCCGAGGAAGGCCAATGAAGCTAACAGCGAGAACCCGGTAGTCCATGGATAGCCCCAGGCTCGATAGGGCCGTAGTCGATCGGGGTCCCGCCTCCGGAGGATGAAGACGACTGTGAACGATATCGCGTAGTTCACGACAAAGAAGAATGCAACGACAGCCAGGACTCTTTCGACGCGATCCCGCCAAACCTCATTGGCCGTGCCCGCCAAAATGAACAGCGACGCGACGACTGTCGAAGCCAATAAGGCGACGCTCGGGGTGCCTCCACTATTTGCGCGAGCGGCCCTGGTCGAGAACAATCCGTCGCGGCTCATGGCAAACAACACGCGCGTTGCCATCAACTGGCACGCATTCACCGCGCTCAACATCGACAGAAGCATCAGCGTTCTGAAGATTCGATCTCCGTTGTTGCCAAAGATGGCCTGCGCCGCCTTGCCGAGGGCCAGGTCGCTGCCGGCGATTTCAGACATCGGAAGAACATAAAGAATCGCGAGGTTCACCAGCAGGTAGATCGCGATGACTGAAAGAACTCCGCCAAGCATCGACCGGGGAATATCGCGGGCGGGGTTTCGCACTTCTTCAGAGAAATAAATTACACCAGTCCAGCCGTCGTACGTGTAAATCACTCCTTGAAGCGCAAGGATCACCGCTACAAAGAGCGTCACGCCGTGAGGTATCGGCGCAGGCGCCGAGCCTGAGGCTGCGGTCGAGCCTCCCATCGCGAAGCAGACGGCCACTAACGCCACGAACGCCAGCGCTTTCAGAAGGCTGGTGACGTTTTGAACGCCGCTACCCCAGCGGATTCCGCGCCACTGGATCAGCCCGAAGAGCATTACTACCGTCAGGGCGGTGGCGGTCGAGTGTTCGGCGAGGTTGGGGAACAAGACACCGGAGTACTGCGCAATGACAAGCGCGATGAACGACGTCGATCCGCAAGTCGAGATCCAATCGCTCCACCCGACGATGAAGCCGGCGTAATCACCCAGCGCGTCATGGGCGAAGACGTATTGCCCGCCCGATCGCGGCATCATCGTGCCAAGCTCGGCGATCGAGATCGCGCCGAGCAACGCATATAATCCGCCTGCCAGCCACACTCCGATGAATAACCACGGATTCGGCAAATGCTGCGCGATCATGCCCGGCGTGCTGACTATGCCTCCGCCGATGGTGTTTCCGATTATGACGGCGAGCCCGAATCCCACGCCCAGGATTCGAAGCAACCGCCCCCGGGTCATTGCGATCTGCGGAGTTGCATCTGCGGACGGTTGCAAGCGATTCTCCTTCAAGGGGCGTGATTAAACATGGGACTTATCGCGGACGGGGCTCCTAGTCGATGGAAGCTCTGGAGGATTTCTTAGAACCCCGTAGGGGTAGAATGTTTATAGTATCGAGATCGCTACCTTGCCAACCCCGCAGGGGTGGAATGTCCTGCGCGGTAAAGGTTTATGCCGCTACTAACGGAGCTGCGGAGTCCGCCTGCGGGCATTACTATAAACATCGCACCCCTACGGGGTTGCCGAGCGGAACGCTCGACAGCCGCTTTGAAGTGCCGTGACCCAAGTCCCATTTCTAATTACACCCTCCTTCAAACGTAACCGTTAAGTAGAGCTTTTCTCTCTCGTCTTCTCGCGGGCTGACGTGATCTGTGCGTGGCCAATCTGTTCGAGGTGAAGCCGGATCATACTACCGCATAACGTCAGTAGCGTATAGCAGAACCGGCCTGGCAGTGGCGTTACAGAATGTGGCTACTCCTCTGCGTCCCCGGCGTCCTCTGCGGTTGATTTCCGGCATTGATCAAGAAAACCGCAGAGGACGCCGGGGACGCAGAGGAGTGCCTTGCCGCCGGCATGCTAAAACACCACAACCAGTCTTCATATGCGTAGGATCAACGGAGTCAATTTACCTACGAACTCGGCCATGCGATCGGCACACAGCTCAGACCGCTTGCGAAGCTCCAATAACCCAGTGAATGAACCCGGCTTGAGTAACGCAGCTTTCATTACTTTGCCCGGACTCACTCGGCCGTCGTGGTCTCGACATAGATTGAAGTCGAGCGGAAGGTCCTCATCAAAAAGATCGGTGATCGAGCGCACAATCAAGAATGGCACACGCCGTCGCGCGCACACGCCCGCTATGGCCGTCGATTCCATATCGACAAAGCCGATTTCGTCAGCGCCGAGTGAATTCGCCAGGATGTGCTTTTCTGTCGCCTGCCACAGAATGACATCTGAAGTCAGAGCCGTCCCGAATCGAACGGGAGTATTCAGCCCGGCGCGGGAAGCCGCCGCGAGCAGCTCGCGATCGGGCGCAGCCGCCGCGCCGCGAACCGACTTCGCTACGACAAGATCTCCGACTTGAAACTCGGACGATAACGCGCCGGCGAAACCGATGCTCAATACCGCGCGCGCGCTTTGCTGCTCGAGCCACGCCTCGAGTCGGCGTTCAGCGTTCGCGACGCCTTCACCTGTTTCCAGAAGCGCAAGCGCGGAGTGAGCCTCGCGCCTAAGCTGCTTTAGTTCGTGGCTCAGCGCCGCGACCACCAGTATCGGCGCGCTTTTGAGGCTAGACATAGCCGTGCTCTCGAAACCAGGTGACGGCCCGCTCCAGCGCCCGCTCGATCGGATTCTGCGGCAGGCCAAGCTCGCGAACAGCTTTCGATGCGTCGAACCACATCTTGTGCCGCGACATCTTCACACTTTCGAGCGGGACGTCCGGTTCGCGGCGAGCGATATCGATTGACCAGAAGTTCTCGAGCCGGGCATAAGTTTCGGCGACCCAGTGCGGAACCTTCATCTTTGGGGAATCAACGTCGGTAACGTCGGCGAGAGCGTCGAACATGCCTTTGAGAGTTAGATTACGGCCGCCGAGAATATACTTCTCGCCCACGCGCCCTTTCTCGGAAGCCAGCACGTGACCTTCCGCACAATCACGCACGTCGATCAGGTTCATTCCGGTGTCGACGTAGCCGAACATCTTGCCTCGAAGAAAATCGACGATGATCTTTCCGGTCGGAGTTGGCTTGATGTCCAGCTCGCCGACCGGGGTGCTGGGATTGACGATCACAACGGGCAGGCCTCGGCGGGCCCAGTCGCGGACGATTTCCTCGGCGAGAAACTTACTGCGCTTGTAATGTCCGATCATGTCGTCGACGGAGACTGGCGTGTCTTCGTTTGCGGGCGTGCCGTTGTGATTCAAGCCCAGACACCCGACGGTGCTTGTGTAGACGACTCGTTGGACGCCTTCATCGCAGGCGGCTTGCATTACGTTGTTCGAGCCTTTGACGTTGGCGGCGTACATGTCGGCGGGATGTTTGACCCAGAGTCGATAGTCGGCCGCGCAGTGATAGACAACGCGGCAACCTTTGGCAGCTTTTCTTAGTGAGTCGAGATCGCGGAGGTCACCGGTTACGACCTCGACCGGCAGGTCATTTAAGTTATCGAGCCGGCTTGCGCGACGAGTGAGACACCGAACCTGTTCGCCGCGTTCGAGCAGAACACGAACGAGATGCGATCCAAGGAACCCGGTTCCGCCTGTAACGAGTGCTGTCATAGCATCCTCGTACCTTGATTAAGATGGCGTCTCGTCTCGGGCACCGTGCCAGATGTGAACGATCTTGACGGCTTCTCGGCGCTCGTCTACGACATAAAGGATTCGATAGGAGCGAAAGACTATCAGCCGAAGGTTGGTGTTTAATCCTCGCTGATAAACGGGGCCGATGAACGGGAAAGAGACGAGCAGGTCTATGTGAGCGACTACGCCCCGCGCAACCCGCGCCGCAGCTTCGGGGTCGTCCTGCGCAATGTAAGAGCAGATGTCCTCAAGCTCCGCGGCTGCCGCCTCAGACCAAATTACTTTGAAGCCCATTGCGTGACCCAGGACTCAACGAGTTGCTTTACTTCTTCCTGCGTCTTAGTCCGTCCCGCGGCGATGTCAGCAAGCCCGCGTCGCACTCCTGCCATGATCCGCAGCTCCTCAGTAATTTCTTCCAGAGAGGCGTTCTCTGGGAGCCTACTCAGAGCGTCAATCACTGCTTCCTTATCTGTCATAAGCCAATGCTATCGTCTGAAGGGCGTGAGAACAAGACTCAATCAACTCATACCGAGTTCTGATTTCAGCTTCTTGAGTTTCGCGTGGAGTGCTTCTCTCCCGGGACGTGGCGGTTGCTTAGCGATTTCGAGGAGCCGCTCGCGATTTCGTTCTTCCCAATAAGCTCTGTTCGCTTCAGCTTGTCTCAGAACCTCTTGGTACTCTTCCTCTACCTGCGCAGCATGCTGCTCAATGTAACCCAGCACAGCTCTCAACGAGCAGTGTCGGAAGTCTTGAAGGGCAAACGTGAGTTGACTGCAAAACAGATTCGAGCACTAGCGAGCCGGTTCCACGTATCGCCGGCAGTGTTCATTTGAGCGGGAATGACGAGCCTCATATTCCTCCCGAGTAAAAAGTTGCCGGCGTGACCCCGAACCGCTTGCTCAATCGCTCGATGTGCTCTCGTGTAAGCTTTCGCTTTCCCCGGAGAACTTGCGATACGACAGGCTGGCCCCCAAGCTCCTTGGCTACGTCGTACTGACTTAGATCGTGCTGCTCCATCAGGAACGCGAGCACCTCCTCAGGTGTTGCTGAGCCGATGGGAAACTCCTTCTTCTCGAACTGTTCGACGAAGGGAATGACGGCGTTCAGGTATTGGCCGACGGCGGCTCGGTTGTCCGCGTCCAAGCTTCCAGATTCTCGCATTAGGATGCGTACAGCCTCACTATAATTGCTATGCATCTTTCTGCTCTTGATAGGTCGGGGCGGCAGATGCAGATAGAGCCATCGTAGGAGCTCATTCTCGACCGGCGACACCAGCGGCTTGAGTCTTTTTTCAAGAGTTGCAATAGTCAATTCACTTTCTCCAACGGCCCTCATCGTACTCGGCGTGCGTGAGCACGCACTCGATTGAAACAGATTGAATGGCGTAATCCACTACAGCAATCAGCCGCAATTTGTTGCCGGCGATGGTGACCCTGCGGAAGCTTCAACTCACTAGAAATCTTTACAGGCCGCTGATGGCGTCAGCCATTGCTCCTCTCCGTTGCCTCCTACTCGCAGAATGGCGTATTCCGGACACTGCCGCCCTAGATAGGAATAGCTGCGCTTCATCCATTCCTCGAGCTGTTCCTTGATTCCGAGTTGATTGTTCGCTGGCATAAGACCGACGTGCTGGAAACGCTCGGATAGGCCCATCAAGTACGATGGGAAGGGATTTGGTCCGACCACGCACTCTTTAAGCGGATTGTCCGAGCCCGGAAGAAACTTGCTGGCCGATATTACGGGTGTTTCGCTCTCGAAACCGAATAGTGTTATGTGGAGAGAACGCTCGAATTTCCCGGCAACAGATTTGGCTCCAGCGCTGAGCTCACTGCCCGCAAGGGTATTCGTTAGATCTTTGATCGTTGCCCAATACGGCTTATCGACGTCACTCTCAATCAACTCCAGATTTCCTTCCATCGATTTGCTTGGATCAAACACTCGTTTGCACGTTGCGAGGGCGTCAAATGCGCTCTTGTCGCGCCAGGTCAATCCCGCAATTGCCGCATAGACACTCCTCCCGAGGACATTCACTCCCAGCTTCGCGATTTTGCAGGCAGGCGCAACACTTTCCGTGCCATCCTCAAAGTCTATTATGCTGCGCTCTGTATCGGCCACGACATAGATTGCATCCGGAGTTGTCGCGAAGATGATGCAAGTCCCGAAGGCAAGCTTCAAAGGTCGGACTATTCTGTGGGAGTGATCCATTGAGCCGATGTGGCAGTTCCGCCGATTGGTTCGCTCTTCAAGCACGCTTGGCTTTTCTCGGTTGTCGACCGTTAGTGGACTTACCTTTGTTGAGCCTTTGCTCTAATTCCGCGCGGCTCAGAGTCCCTTGACTCCGGCGCTGCCCAATCAACTTCCAAAACTTGTCGCTTATTCCGAATTCGATCTGTTCCTTGTCCAAGCCTTCGACTCCGAGGATCAACGCCACAGGCTTGCCCTCGCGTGTTATTATCACTCGCTCGCTCTGGGATTCTCTAATGCAAGTATCAAGAGTGGCTCGTTCAAGATTCATGACTTTCATAGAATTTCCTCTGTGGTCTTGTGCGGTGGCTTATGCCGAATAGCCCGAATGGTAACTATCGCTGCCGCCTCGTCCACATCATAAAAAGCGCGGAACTCGCCAATCCGCAATTCCCAAACTGGTTCTTCATGTTCCCACGGTGGAACCAAACCGACAAGGATCTTTCGGTTGCGGGTTTGTTTGGTAGGTTGGTAAGTAAGTTGTGCGGCGATGCGATCTAAGATTTGTCTGCGTTGGGCGGGGCGAAATCTCCTCAAATCTTCTGCGACGTCCTCGGCATATCTAATCTCGTACATGTCTTAGCAGACTCTCAACTCATCGTCATCCCGTGAAATTCCACACCGCCATCCGCATCATATCCTTGGGGCTCTTTCTCAACTCGAACATAGCCGAAGCTTCAAACCCGCTGTGCATCATGCAGTTCTTGCACAACCGGTCCTCGCGAGATTCCCAATAAGGCCAGTCGACTCCGTTCCAGAACTCGTTCCATGTCGCGTAGTACTTCTGACCGATCAAATAGCACGGGCCTTTCCAGCCGGCGGGCGTTCGAGTCACCGTGCTCCAGGGCGAGCAGTTGTAACTTCGCATACCCGCGGTGAACTCGAGATACATCGGGGTGGACATCAGCCGGTATTTCTTTGAAAGCTCGAGAACGCGCTGGAACTTGGTTTGAATCTCGCGCTGCGAAAGGAAGATGTCGCGATCGACCGACTCGTAGTGATATCCCGGCGAGATCATCATCCCGTCGACGCCAAGCTCAGACACAAGTTTGCAAACGTCTTCGATCTCGCTCATCTCGGTTTCCTTGAACACCGTCGTGTTCGTAGTCACGTGATAACCGAGCCGCTTGGATTGCTTGATCATCTCGATTGCTTTGTCGAACACGCCCTCCCTGGCGCAAACCATGTCGTGAGTCTTCTGCATGCCGTCCAGGTGAACATTGATCGTCAGGCGTTTGTGCGGAGCGACTTTGCCGAACAGATTCTTATCCAGCAGCAGCGCGTTCGTACACAGATAAATGTGACGGTTGCGATCGATGATTCCTTCGAGCAGTCCTTTCAGCTCGGGATAAATCGTCGGTTCGCCGCCGCAGATCGAAACGATTGGCGCGCCGCTTTCGTCGATTGCGCTCAGGCAGTCTTCAAGCGGCATGCGATCCTCGAGCTTGCCGGTGTGGCGCTCGAGCGCGCAGCCCAAACAAGCGAGGTTGCAGGTGTAAAGAGGCTCGAGCATCAGCACCATCGGATAGCGCTTGTTGCCCTGCATGCCGTTTCTGACCTGATGCTTGATTGCGTCCGTCGTTATGTGTAGTGGGAATCTCATAATAGTTTCGTTTCGTAGTACCGCCTTCAGGCGGAAGTTTGACGTTCAATCTTCGACATTAACATCGCACACAAACTTCCGCCTGAAGGCCGTACTACGAACCTTTAGTCCTTTTCCAGTTGCTTCGCATACATTCCCAGTGCGAGCAGCGGGAAGTAAGTCGCATAAAGATGGTAGCGCAGATAAAACACTCCGGGGAAGCCGGTGCCGGTCCAGTAACCGTCGGTCCAGGACCCGTCGGCGTCCTGGGTCTTCAAAAGGTAGTCAACTCCGCGCTTCAACCCGTCGGTCTGATCTTCAATCGCCATCAACCCTGCGAGCGCCCACGCAGTCTGTGAAGCGGTGCTCGGGCCCAGCCCCTTCAGCCCCGGTTCATCGTAGCTTCTGGGCGACTCGCCCCAGCCTCCGTCTTCATTTTGAATCGCGCGCAGCCAGCAACCTGCCGCCTGGAAGCGAGGCTCCATCATGTCTTCGCCTATGCACTTCGACCCGTGCAGAGCCAGCCAGGTGCCGTATATGTAATTGCATCCCCAGCGCCCAAACCACGAGCCGTCACGCTCCTGCTCTTTGGACAAGAAGCCGAGCGCTCTCTGAACGACTGAATGATCCCGGCTGACGCCAAGACTCGAGAACGTTTCAACACCACGAGCGGTTATGTCGCTCGTAGAAGGATCGATCATCGCATTGTGATCGGCGAATGGAATCTGAGTCAGGAACTGCTCGTCGCAGTCTCGATCGAACGATGCGAATCCACCGTCCTTGTTCTGCATGGTCAGGACCCATGCGAGTCCGCGGTCCATTGCCTCGCGTTTCCGGCGTTCGCGGCCGCTGTCGCGGAAGCGTACCTTGGCGAGCGCGGTCAACACCTGAAATGTGTCGTCCACGTCCGGGTAGTATTCATTGGCATATTCGAAGTACCATCCGCCCGGTTGCCCTTCGGGATTCTTTACCTTCCAATCGCCGACTTGTTTGACTTCCTTTTCGAGAATCCACTCAGCGGCTTTTTGAAGCGCTGGATGCTCGGCGGGCAAGCCGGACTCGGCCAGCGCGTTCATTGCAAGCGCGGTGTCCCACACGGGTGAAAAGCACGGCGCGACCTTGAGCCTCTCGCCTTCTTCAATCTCCAGCTTCTCCAGCTCGCGAAGCTGCGAGGCAGTCAAGTGATGATCGTTTTCATAACCGAGACATCTCAGGGCGATGATCGAGTTGATAATCGGCGGAAAGATAGCCCCAATGCCGTCGCTCTTCTCGAAGTGCTCGATCATCCATTGCTCGCATGCTTTCAGGGCTTTCTCGCGCGAGGGCGACCATCGCTTGCGCTCGAGCAGCTTAAGAGTGAAATCAGTAGTGTTGAATACCGTTCTCCAGAAGCCGCGACGAGCGGACATGTTTGCGGACCCCTCGAGAAGCAGCTCGCCGATGCTCGCACTCTCGGGCACCGCGCAATAAGGCTTGCTCGCCCACATCACCGCAAGCGGAACGACGATTCCCCTGGTCCATGCCGACATCTCGTAAAGATTGATCGGGGCCCAGGTCGGCAACAGGACTATCTCCGGTGGAACGGCCGGGCACCTCTCCCAGGGATACTGGCCGAATATCGCAAGATAAATTCTGGTGAAGCTGTTCGTCGCGTCGAGCCCGCCCAACTCGCGAATTACCTCGCGAGTCTTTTTCATGTGCGGCGCCTCCGCCGAATCGCCCAGTAGCTTGAGTACAAAATAGGCCTTCGCCGACGCGCTTACTTCAGGCGGGCCGCCTTCATAAATCGCCCATCCGCCGGCCGGCAGCATCTTCTCACGAACGTAGTTCGCTGCTTTTCGGCATCGATCTTCATGCAACCGCCCGACGAAGTGCATCGTCATGACGTACTCCGATTCGAGAATGGTGTCGCCTTCCAACTCCCCGCACCAGTGACCGTCAGGATGCTGAATCTGGAGGAGATAATCTTGTGCCGCGCGGATTGATCGGGCGACGCCCGCGCGCAAGGCATCGTCTATTCTTAGTACTTTCGCAAGCTTTGCCGGATTGGGATTCAACATCGAGCCTGCAACCTCTTAAGTATGAGCGTCGAGCTCAGAGAATCAGGGTCCATCCAAAGGCAACAATAATACTCATCTTCATCGCCGGCTATCAAGCGAGTCGCTCCTTGGAGCGCAGGCATCCATGCCTGCCCTGGCTGGGTTCCCGAAAACTGCAGGGAAGGATGCCTGCGCTCTCAGGACAATCACACCATCAGTTTTTCGGGATGTAGCAGCTCCTGGGGTAAGGCGAAATGAACGTTCTCATCTTCGCCGGGCTGCTCCTCGAATTCGGTCGCGCCCATCGAGCGGAGATGATCGAGCACACGAATGACCAGCTCTTCGGGCGCCGATGCGCCGGCGGTCACGCCGACCACTCTTGCGCCCGCGAGCCATTCCGGTCTGATCTCGTTTTCGTCGTTTACCAGATAAGCAGGCGTGCCGGCTACGGCGGAGACCTCGCACAGCCGCTGAGAATTCGAGCTGTTCTGCGAGCCAACGACGAGCAGCACATCGACGCGTTCGGACATCTCCTTGACCGCGTTCTGCCGGTTTTGCGTGGCGTAGCAAATATCGTCTTTAGCCGGAGACTTGACGCTCGGGAATCTCTGCTTCAACGCATCGATAATGTCACCTACGTCGTCGAGCGAGAGCGTCGTCTGGGTCAGGTACATTACGCGATTAGGATTTGGGACTTCGAGTTGCGCCACGTCTTCAACTGAGCTGACCAGTTGCATTGGCGCCTCGCCCATCGTGCCTTCGACTTCTTCGTGGCCCGGGTGGCCGATAAGCACCATCGAATAATCGTCGCGCGAAAAGCGAATGGCTTCGAGGTGAACCTTGGTAACGAGCGGACAAGTCGCATCAATGACGCGGAGCTTTTTGCTCTCGGCCAATTCCACTATCTGCGGCGAGACGCCGTGCGCGCTGAAGACACACACTGCGCCGTCCGGTATCTCTTCTATTCCGTCAACAAAGATCACATTGCGCTTGCTGAGGTTTTCGACGACGTAGCGGTTATGAACGATCTCGTGGAAGACATAAATCGGAGGCGGGTAGAAATCCAGCGCGCGCTCTACGATGTCAATGGCGCGCACCACGCCGGCGCAAAAACCGCGCGGCTTTGCAAGAATCACCTTGTTAATTGACATCAATTAATCCTTCCGGCCCGACGAGCGGCCAGCTATCGTAACAGCGCGAAACTGGCGAAATGGTCAACTGGGTCATAACAGCGAAGTATAGCAATCGATGCGGGCTCACTCAAACACGCGTAGTGTTCGGATTCTGCATTGCTTAATAATCTCCGCGTGCTTTGCGGTTCTTTGCGACTTTGCGCTGAGTATTGAGTATTGAAGGAGTAAAGACAAAAATACTCAGCGCAAAGTCGCAAAGGACCGCAAAGCACGCGAAGGATTGACAGGGGACGCCGCGACGAGATTTCCATCCTAGTGCTTGATCTTCTCCCACGCGGCTGCGACGTTAAAGCCGGGACTGGTTTCGGCACTGTGACAGCCCACGCACGCGGCTTTCATATCCGCGACGCGGCCGTAGCCTTTTGCCGGCCTGGCTACGTGACCGCCCCCCGGTCCGTGACACTGTTCACATTGAACGCTAAGGGCGACCGCTGACTTTAGCTGCTCAGTTGCCGCCGGGCCTGAGCCTGTCGCATGACAACCGAGGCAGCTTGCCTCAAACTCCGCCGATCGCGCCGGCAGCGGATCCGTTGCGTGTGCGTGAGCGCTGTTTGCCCATTTCATGTATTGGGCGGCGTGGCACTGGTTGCAAGCCGCGCTGGTAACGTAGTCTGTTCCGGACTTGCCGGCCGTCACGGGCTCCCGTACCGCGCTGCGCCTGGAAACGCCGGCAAGCCAGGTATCCAGAAGCGCCTTTGAGTTGTCTCGTGCCTGGCTCTCCGCGGCCGTTGAAGCATCGACGAATTTCTTTGCCGCCGGATCTTCAGGAATCGCAAATTCATCCAGCACGATAAACCGCTGCCGGGTTGTGAACTTGCCCTGGGCGCCCCGATAGAACCGAAGCTCACCGAGCATTCTCGTTTCAAATGGAGTGAAAACTACTAAAGTCTGGCCGGTATAAAACGGAGGCGTGAACGATTGCTCGAGGGAGACGCTGTTGCCCGCAATGATCACATCGATGCCAGGGGCCTCACGCGCAATCCGCGCGGCTTCTTCCGAGCTGACCTTTGCAAGCGCGATGACAACGTCGGCCTTGCTTCTGGCTCCCGGGATTGTGCGTCTTGCAGCTTCAGCCGGGTCGATGAACTTGAACCCCGGCGGAGCCGCGGGCGTTGTTTCAGTCAGACCGATAAAGGCTACTCGCAACGGTTTGGTCGCACCGGCCTCTCGGGAGAGAACTTCCTGAACGATGAACGGAGCAGGCGTACGAATTGCCGGTGATTCACTCATTGTGTTTGCGGACACCAGCCGGCGAAGCAGCGGGTTTGATCCAACGCGCCGGTCGAACTCGGCCTTAACAAGCGCGCGGGAGAAGTAACTCAGATCATGGGATGAGACATTTACTATATCGACATTCGTTTGTTCATAAGCCTTCGATACCCAGTCGTCTTTAGCGATGGCGTCAGGTCTGATTCCCGCGTGCGCGTTGCGCTCGTCCGACAGGAAATAGCCGGTATCGACCAGCACCGAAGGCATCTGGCTCAGTCGCTCGCGAAATAGTTTTAAGTAGCTGACACGCCGTGTCAGGCCGCCAAAGCGCGGCGGTTTTCAGCCGCAGGTGTCGAGATTGCCATGCGTGTCGCCGGAAAAATGAACGACAAACGCGGCCCCGTCGTCGATGCCTATTCGTTGCTCGAGCGGCACGGTCATGCCGACAAGCTCGAATAGCCGTCCCGACGGGTCCTGAGCGGCTGCCGTCTTTTGAAACTGAGCAAACACGGCCAACGCAGCGACTGAAGCAATCGCGGCAAGCTTAAGAAACCTGACTTTCTTTTGATATCGAATCGTTTGCATTTTTTGAATCGTTCCTTCGATGTGACCCGGCTGGACTGCGGCGCGTCTGGAATGGTCCTTACTTTGGAGCCGCTGCCCTGAGCACGGGATAAAACTGTGTGAAGACATGATCTGTTGCGGCGTTGACGTGATGGCAGGACCAGCAGGCGGTCTGCGGAAACGGCTCGGCCTTTGCCTTGAGCTTGCCCGCTCCTTCCGTGAAATTGAAGTAGGCCCAGCCGCCTTCAAATCTGCTGCTATCCTTGACCGACGCTTCCAATGCTACGAACTCTTTCTGGAAAGACCCTTGCAGTCCCGGCTCAGACTTCACTTCCGGCCGAGCCAGCTCTAATACCATTACGGTGCCCTCCGGGAATTTGCCGGTCTTCGCAAACTCTCGGTAGGAAGAAGGATTGATATAGACATTGTGATAGAGATCAGAACCAGGTCCCGCCTTTTGATCGGGGTTCTTGGAATACGCAAGCCCGAGAGAACTGCCGACGAAGATCCACTCCCGGTATCCTTCCGGCCTGATGAGCGCCTTGCCGTCGAATACCGGCGCGGACTTATCCGATGGTGAGACCTCTGACAAACCCAGGCCCGCGATTGATATCAGCAGCATCACAAGCATCGAGATCCTTTTTGTCTTAGTCATAGCGATTCCTTTTGATCGATGTAACCTGATGGGCACGTCACCTGATTCTAACTACGTGAGAAGCGGCGCGCCAGAGCCGGTCGTGTTCGGTTATTGGGTTGCTGACTTGTAACTTCCGGTCAGTCCTTCTTGTGCTTTGCGGTTCTTTGCGTCTTTGCGCTGAGTATTCGGGTATTGAAGGAGCAAGGCCCAATACTCAGCGCAAGGCGCAAAGGACCGCAAAGCACGCGAAGCTTATTAAGCAACTCAGGTCTCGGTGCCGACAGTCGAGATAAAACTCGAAACGGTTTCTACCAGCTCGTTCAAGTGGCCTTCAAAGAAGTGATCGGCGGCTTCGATGACCTTCAGTTGTTTAGGCTCGTCGAGCGACGCGAACATTCGCCTGAGATCATCGGCTGAGCCGAACTGATCGAGCGAGCCCTGGACAAACAACTTCGGTTTATTACAACTGCCGATTGTGCTGAGATCGTATTTTGAAACCGGGACGCCGGCGGCGACTATAGCTTTAACGCGGTCGTCACAGGAGGCGGCTCGCAGCATCACCACCGAACCGAACGAGAAACCCGCCAGCCAGATCTCGGCTTTTGAATACTTCTCTTCGACAAACTCGATCGCGGCGCGCAAATCGTCCTGTTCGCCAATTCCGTCATCGTGTTCGCCCAGGCTTCGGCCCACTCCTCGAAAGTTGAATCGAAGCACGGAGAATCCCGAGTCTTGAAATGCGCGGGCGATTCGAAATACAACCTTGTTGTGCATCGTTCCGCCAAACAGCGGATGTGGATGGCAGACGATTGCTGCGCGCGTCACAGGTCCATCCGGTTCCTTGAGGATGGCTTCGATGCGCCCGGCCGGACCTTCGAAAAAAGTGTTTCCCACTAAGTCGGTCATGTTCGCATGATTGTCCGACAAACTTCAGTTTGTCGACCGGATGAATCAGCATTAGCAAGGCCCACTTCACCGGTGCCTGTCGGTGACGTGCGGTCTCCATCGACAAACTGAAGTTTGTCGGACATCCAATCACCGCGTAACATGCATTTGCACAACAATATTCCACGAGCAGGAGCGGCATTATGAAAACGTTGTTGCTGTTGCGCCACGCGAAATCAGATTGGGGTGATTCTTCGTTGCGAGATTTTGACCGTCCGCTCGCGCCGCGCGGTGAGCGTGATGCTCCGCGAATCGGTAAGGCGCTTCGCAAGCGCGACACCGTGCCCGATTTGATAATAAGCTCGCCGGCAGCGCGCGCTCGAGCAACCGTCGAAGCGGTCAAGCAAGCAGCCGAGCTTGATAACGATATCAAATTTGACGAAGCTGTCTACGGCGCGTCTTCGGCCGAGCTCCTTAAGCTCATCCGGCGCTTGCCCGGCGGAAGTGCGTGCGCGATGTTGGTTGGGCACAATCCGGGCTTTGAAGACCTGCTTGGACGTTTGACCGGGTCACACGAGCGCATGCCGACGTCGGCTCTTGCTTGTATCGAGTTTGATCTTGAGGACTGGGACGCAGTGGAAAACAAAAAAGGCCGGCTGGTCTGGCTGCTTACGCCGAAGCAGCTCGACGCGTACGGCGAATAGTGAGGTGAGTAATGGATGATACTGTTCTGCGTGAAGAACTGGTGAAACTGCTCAGAGGCGGCCAGGCGCATGTGACCCCCGAAAACGCGCTTGCCGGAGTAAATTCAAAAACTCGCAGCGTTCGTCCGGCCGTGAATATTCATTCAGTTTGGGAAGAGCTCGAACATCTGCGGCTGGCTCAGGAAGACATCCTGCGCTATGCGATCGATCCCTCGTGGCAGTCGCCCGAATTTCCAGACGGATACTGGCCGCCGGAAAATCAGACCGTGACGGACGAAATGTGGCAAGCCTCCGTCGATACTTTCATGGCGGACCTCAAAGAGGTCGTAACGCTGGTCCAGGACCCAAAGGTCGAGCTGACCGCCAAGTTTCCGCACGGCGAGTGGCGCACATACCTGCGCCAGGTGATGGTGGTCGCCGCTCACAACGCTTATCACCTGGGTCAACTCGTGCAAGCGCGAAAGATGCTTGGCGACTGGCCCGAGTAGCCCTCGATAGATGCCAGACCACCAAAAGAAATCGGGAGTCCTTGCGCTCGTCGGCCGGCCTAACGCCGGAAAATCCACGTTGCTCAATCGAGTAATCGGGGAGAAGATCGCGATCGTTTCCGACAAGCCTCAGACGACTCGTACGCGAATCACCGGCGTGCTGACGCGAGCCGAAGGCCAGATTGTCTTTCTCGACACGCCGGGCGTTCACAAACCCGGGTATCAGCTCAATCGCCGAATGATGGCGATCGTCACCGATGCTCTCTCGACCGTTGATTTGATCCTGTTGATGATCGATGCGACCAAGCCCATGGGTCACGGCGATCAGTTTGTGCTCGAGATGCTGAAGCGCGTGCCGACTCGCGCGTTTCTGCTGCTCAACAAAGTCGACACGCTGCGCGACAAGTCAAAACTGCTTCCGTTAATCGGGCGATACACCCAGGAGCGGGACTTCGTTGAAGTGATTCCAACGTCAGCTCTCAAGGGCGAGGGTGTCGAGGTGATGATCGCTAAAGCGTTCGAGTATCTTCCCGAAGGTCCGCTGCTCTATCCCGAAGACGAAATCACCGATCAACCTGAGCGCGTGCTTGCGGCCGAACTTGTGAGAGAAAAGATCCTCGCGGTTACCGGCGAGGAGTTGCCCTACGTTATGGCGGTGGTAACCGAAAGATGGGAGGAAGCGGAAGAGCTCACTCGAATTCACTGTCTGATTTACGTCGAGCGAGCCTCGCACCGCGCAATCGTGATCGGGAAAGCGGGCGCGCGCTTAAAACAGATCGGCACCGCGGCTCGTGCCGACATCGAGAAGCTCCTGGGCCGGCATGTTTTTCTGAATCTCTTCGTCAAGGTGCGCGAGCACTGGCGTGACGACGAGCGCGCGCTTAACGAACTGGGAATCCATTGATTGCCGATTGCCGATTGCCGATTGCCGAATTGAAGAATGTATTCGACGGCGTATCACAATCGGCAATCGGCAATCGGCAATCCTCTATGTCTGAAATCGGCAATCGCAAATCGGCAATCGGCAATTCTTCCTGGTGGCTTGTGACGGTTGATATTGCGCGCGACGCCGAAGAGATATCGAGCGCGTTGTTGTTTGACCTGGGCGCTGGCGGAATCGTCACCCTCGACGAGAGTCCACTCCGCGTCAGACTCGGCGCTTACTTCGATGACCGGACAAAAGCGGATGACATCAAACCGGCTCTGGAAGCCGAGTTTGAGCGATTGGGATTACTCGGCTCGCTCGGTGAACTCTCCATCTCGCCGGTTCCCGTACAGGATTGGATGCAAAAGTGGAAAGAAGGATTCGAGGCCGCCGAGATTGGTGAACGTCTGATCGTTGCGCCTTCGTGGAAGCTGCCCGGCAGCAACGCCGATCGACTCGTCATTCAAATCGATCCTGGGATGGCCTTCGGCACCGGAACTCATGAGACCACTCGTCTGTGCCTTGAAGCGATCGAGCGCCACTGGCGCGGCGGCAGCTTGCTGGACGTTGGAACGGGCACCGGGATACTCGCGATCGCCGCGGCTTTACTCTCGCCCGAGTCCCCGCCCGGAACTCGGTCCGGAGTTAGAGTGGTTGCGATCGACGTCGATCCTCAGGCCGTCGAAGTCGCGCGCGAGAATACAGAGATCAACAAAGTTTCCGATCGGATTGAATTGCGCGAAGGTCAACCGCGACAATTCGCCGGCGAAGGATTCGATGTAGTCGTCGCCAATCTAACTGCTGAAGTCGTCGTCGATCTGATGAACGACCTTGCGGCTTGCCTCGCCCCGCGGGGGGTGATGATATTGTCGGGCATACTCAATGAGCTGGCCGCGGACGTCGAGCGATCGCTCATCGCTTCCGGTTTCTTGCTGATCGAGCGCCGCGAATCGGGTGAGTGGTCGACATTAGTAGCGCAACGGCCATAGCGCAGCGGCCATGACATGTAGGGGCGGCCCTCCGTGGCCGCCCCTCTTGCCGAATGCAATCCTTGGCTTGCAACCGAGGGGCGGCCACGGAGGGCCGCCCCTACATGAGCAAAGGGTATCCTCATGTCTCGTCGAAGATTCTATTCACCACCCGAAGACATCGGCGATGCAACCGTCATACTCTCGACGGACGAGACGCACCACTTGACGCACGTGCTCAGGCTTACGCCCGGGAGCCCCGCCTTTGTGTTCGACGGCTGCGGGCGCGAATATGAATGCACCTTCCGCGGGATCACCGACAACCGCGCGCGTCTCGAAATAAGCGAAGCGCTCTCGAACGTCGTCGAGTCTCCTCTGCACCTGACTCTCGCGCAGGCCCTGGCAAAGGGCGATAAGTTTGACCTGATAATTCAAAAAGCCACCGAGCTAGGCGTAAGCCGCATCGTTCCGCTGATGACTCGCTATGCTGACGTCAAGCTTGAGGAACAAATGATCACAAGGCGGCTCGAAAGATGGCGGCGAATATCGCTCGAGGCACTCAAGCAATGCGGCAGGCGGCGTCTGGTCGAGATAACGATTCCCTGCACTCTGCCTCAATTACTCGAGCTGGGAGCGCCCGCCAATGTGACGCAAGCCGCAAGCGACAATGTAGCCCAAGCTGCCATCTTGCGAACCGAAGAAAATGTAGCGCAAGCTGCCGGCTTGCGAATTGACTCCAGCAAGACGCCAGCCCTCAAGCCGGCGGCTGGCGCTACCTTTTTGCTGTTCAGCGAAAGAGGCGGGGTCGCAATAACACAAGCGCTCGAAGGAATCCCGAAACCCGCCTCGATCGTCGCCTTAATCGGTCCCGAGGGCGGATGGAGCGACGACGAATTCGATCTGCTCGATCGGCACGGGGCCAAATCCGTGAGCCTCGGCGCGCGCGTGTTGAGAACCGAGACCGCCGCCGTAGTGGCCATTACTTTGATTCAGCATCTGACGGGCGACCTTTCAGTCAGGGGAAACGAGTGACTCGCGCCTCGCACTTTTACGCTCAGGAAATAGAGACGCTCTCGAGAGAGGACTTGCGCAAGCTGCAAGACCAGCGCGTTCGGTCTCTGATAAACGAGCTGAGTAGCAATGCGTTTTATCAGGAGAAGGCTCGCGCAGCCGGGCTGGACCTCTCGCGCATCGAATGTGCTGAAGACCTGCGGTCGCTTCCTTTCACCACCAAACAGGAACTGGTCGACGACCAACTCGAGCATCCGCCGTTTGGCCGCGTGCTGACATATCCGATCTCTCGGTATCGATACTTTCATCAGACTTCGGGCACGACCGGGCGTCCGCTGAAGTGGCTCGACACCGAAGAGAGCTGGCGGTGGTGGCTGCGCTCGTGGGGCTACGTTTATCGAGCGGCGGGCGTGACTTCGGACGACGTAGTCTTCTGCGCGTTTTCCTTTGGCCCTTACCTCAGTCACTGGGCGGCGATCTCCGGCGCGTGGCACATCGGAGCGCTGTGCGTGTCGGGCGGCGGAATGAATTCAGAACAACGGATACAATCGATCGTGGACAATCGAGCTACGGTGATTGTGTGCACTCCGACCTACGCGCTGCACCTGGCAGAAGCGGCTCGCGAGTTGGGAATTGACCTGCGCTCTTCGGCGGTTCGCGTGGGCATTCACGCGGGCGAGCCCGGTGCGAGCCTGCCTAACGTCAAGCGAGCGATTGAGGATGCGTGGGGTGCTACTTGTTTCGATCACGCGGGAGCTACTGAAGCGGGCGCGTGGGCGTTTGACTGCGAAGCTCAAACGGGCGCGATTCATCTGAACGACGCCGAGTTCATCTTCGAAGTAATCGATCCCGAATCAGGCGAATCAATCGGAGAAGGCCAACGCGGAGAGCTTGTGATCACAAACCTTGGCCGGGGCTGCATGCCGGTGCTTCGTTATCGCACTGGCGATTTAGTCGAGCTTACGACGGAACCTTGTCCATGCGGACGTACGTTCGCTCGAATCAAAGGCGGAGTCGTCGGACGCGCCGACGATATGATCATCGTCCGAGGAGTGAACCTCTATCCGAGCGCTATCGACAACTTGATTCGCGGAGTTCCGCTTGTGTCTGAGTACGAAGTCGAGATCAGCCGAGTCTCCGGTCTGGATGAATTGTTGATCAGAATTGAAACGCCGAACTCTGAATCATTCACCGAAGCGTCGCACCAGCTCACGCATTCTTTTCGAACAGCGCACAGCATTCGAGTAAACGTCGAGCATTCACCCTCAGGCAGCCTGCCTCGTTATGAATTCAAGTCACGAAGGTTTAAGAGAATTGGATAGGCGACGTGAAGAGAAATTCCCCACCTCGTAGAGGTGGAATGTTTGTAGAAGATCGCACGGTACGGACACCAACCCCGTCAGGGGTTGAATGTTCTCATTGCGCAGCTAACTGATATGCACATACGACGAGCTCAACATATCACCGCTGACGGCGTGAGGTCGTTTTGCTATTCTAACGCTACAACATTCCACCTCTACGAGGTGGCCGCCGATCCAAGTCGAGAGGCGATTGAGAATGCCTAACGCAAAGCGAAACATCGGCCGGGAGATTCTGCAAGGCCTGCGAGAGATCAAGCGTGGTAAACACGGACGCGTTGTGAACCTTCCCGGTGTCGCGAGCATTCGTGAAAAGACCGGGCTCTCTCAAGAACGCTTCACGACTTTGCTTGGCGTATCGGTTCGTACTCTTCAGGATTGGGAGCAGGGCCGCCGTGTGCCGTCAGGCGCGGCCCGCACACTGCTGCTCATCGCCGAACGCAACCCAAAGGCGCTGCTCGATGTCGCGTAGGTGTGATTAAGAGCGGGACTTGCCAACGGATGACGCCCGCGTAGTAACGACCTGTATGGGCGGCCCTCCGTGGCCGCCCCTCTTTGCATTCGGCGCTCGGAAGAGGGGCGGCCACGGAGGGCCGCCCATACAGGTCGTTATTACGTGGGAAGTCCGGCTTTTAATCACACCCTGTCGCGTAGTAACAACAGGATCAACTTGACTTTCGCTGGCGGGTTCGTTTCTTGGTGGACGTGCTCTTCGGTCTTCCGGCGAGTGCGGGTTTGAAGCCTTCTACCTCCGATCGCGACAGGAATTTTCGCCCGCCTATTGTGACGGTCTCGATCCTCCCTCGCCTGACAAGATCATTGATCGCCTGAACTGATACTCCTCTAATTCTGGCGGCTTCTTTCTGAGTAATCAGGTCGTCAAGATCAACTTTCATTATTTGAGTTGCAAATTACTTGATCACATCCAGATATTTGTGCATCATGACAAATGCCCGGCGTGCTAGAAGCCGGGCATTCGGCAAGAATGCACGATGATCAACGCAGGACTGGGCCGCTTTACCTTAGCCGGGACTGCGGTCCAAGTCCTGTTTACAAGCTCGAAAGACTACCTGAAGTTATGCCACACACGCCAGACGAATTGAAGGCGAAATAGATTGAGTGGCTCGAGAGGGATTGCTGGTTAGTTCTTAACCCACCACCTTGCCCTGGAGAAGCAGAGTCTCGGGAGAACCAGCAGTCCCTCTTTTGTCGGCAATCTCTTCCGATTCGGGATGATGATTAGTTTGAACCGGCCGGCGCAACCCCTTCAGGGTTGCTTTCCTGAAGCGCTTTACTCGAACTGTTTTTTGAAGTCAACAAACTGTTGCTTGAGCTCCGTCAACTCACTGCTCACTCGCGCCAGCTCTTCTTCGAGCTTTGCGATTCTTTCGTTCTCCTGACGAACCTCCAGCGTGGCCGGCTCGAGGCGAGTCGGCGCTTCACGCTCTTCGATATGAATCTCACCAGCCAGCAAGTGTGCGTACCTCGATTCTTTTGTTCCAGGTTGACGAGGTAACTTCACTGCAAGCGGCGGCTCGGCGGACATCAAGGCTTGAAGTGTCAGCTCGACTTCTTCGAGTTCCTTGAATTCATAGAGTCTTCCGGTGCGGCCGCGAATCTCGCCTACCGTCTGCGGCCCGCGCAGCATCAACACGCATAGCACCGCCAGCTCCTGCTCGGCGAGCTTTAGCGCTTCCGATAAGCGGTGCTCGTACTTGGGCACTCGCCCGATGCCGGTCACCATCCACGTGAGCTTTTTCTCGCGCAGGCTCTCGAGCGCTCGCGCCACCGTTCTCTCGTCGAATGAAACCACCGGATCACGATTGGAAAGCTGGTTGCACGCATTCACCAGCGCGTTCAACGTCAGCGGATAGTACTCGGGCGTCGTGATCTCTTTTTCGATCAGCGACCCGAGCACCCGCACTTCAACTTGCGTCAGTATCTGATCCAATTTTGATTCCTCGCAAAAATGATAAGAACGTCGTTGTGAAGTTATATAACAAAGTTTATACTCGCTGCATACCTTTTCGTTCCGGAGGCTGCCACATGAAGGAGCCCGGTAAAGCGCAACTCAAACTTGTCCTCGTCAGTCTTGCCGTAGCTTGCGTACTGAGCCAAACGCATTCGGTCGTGGCCCAGAGATCAGGCAGAATGCCGTTCCCGCCGCCGAAGACGAACCCCACTCAGGCGTCCTCGCCCGGCGCAAACATCGGCGAGGGTGGGACCGTATTTGACAGGCACGAAACCACCGCAGATCTGGAGACAAGAATGCTCCGCCGGCGCGCGGCCGCCGAGCTTGCTGAGGACTTCGACCGATTGAGGCGAATCAACAGAGAAACAATACCAATTCTTTCATCGTCTGCGTCACTCGATTACAGAAACCTATCCAAGGTCAGCAGCGAGATAAGCGGCCGGGCGAAGCGGATCAAGTCCAACAGCCCGCTCGCGCTCAGGGAGAAGAAGGGCGAGAGGCGGACTTATGAGGCGGATGCGGCACGTCTCGGTTCGATGCTTCCGGAACTTGGCCGCTTGATAGAGAGCTTTCTTTCCAACCCGGTTTTTACTACGGCATCGGTGCACGATGCTGACCTTCGCTCGACTGCCGGACGCGATCTCGAGAGCATCATCCGGTTGAGTGATACGATCAGCAAGGTAGCGAAGCGGTTGGCGAAGGCGGCAACTGAATCCGCGAAAGGCCAACACGCATAAGGCGACGCGAGTGCGTGTCGAGCATTACAAAAGGAGGCGCGGTATGAAGAAGTCCAGTGCGCTGCGTGGCCTGATCATCACCTGCGCTGTGGTCGCATCAGCCTCGACGCTGATTAGTTCCAACTCGCTTGCGCAACAGCAGCAGAACCAGGGCTACAAGCAGCCTGTCGATCCGGCGGCGAGACCAAAAGTTCGCGCGATGGTTGAGGCGATCAACCAGCGGGCTCGCGAGCTGGGGCTCATCGCGGCTACTGATGACGATGACCAGGCGGCGTTTATCCGCAGGAAGCTCGATGCTCAATTGACCGAAGATTTCGAAAAGCTGCACGCGATCAACGTCGAGAAGATTGCCGTGCAGTCGTCAGCGCCTTCGTTCGACTACAAAACTCTTTGCGATGCAACCGCCGACCTCAAGACACGCGCAACGCGAATTAAATACAACGTCACGTTGCTGCAAATTGCGGACAAGGCTGAAAAGCCTCACTACGAGGAGAACCCCGATCAACTGCCGACGATGTTGCCGGAGCTCAGCCGGTTGATTAACAGCTTTCTCGGCAGCCCGGTCTTTCGTCTTAACTCGCCCAACGACCTTGCGCTTAGATTGAAAGCCAGCCGCGATCTGGACAGCATCATCCGGCTCAGCGAAACAATCAACAAGATCACGAAGCGTTTGAAGTCTACACAGGCAAGCAAGTAGCAAGGCTAGCGGAGAAATCGGTAGTCCCGTATGGGCGGTCCTCCTCAGAAGCCTCCCGACGCCGCGAGCTTTGCGGTACTTTGCGAGCGTTGCGCAAGGAATCCGCTCGAGAAATACGTTGAACGCAAAGCTCGCAAAGTACCGCAAAGCACGCAAAGCGGTTTCTTCACGCTATGGACCGCCCATACGGGAGTACCCTTGATCGCTATCGAACCTTTGTACAAGCAACTAAGTCTGCTTGAGCGGCGAGCGGTCGCGATTCACTTCGCGAATGACTTCCACCGAACAATGCGCGCGCATTGCGACGGCTTCGGAAACGCTGCCCAGCAAGTAGCGAGTCAGCCCGCGCCGCCCGTGTGAGCCGACGACCCCCAAATGGGCGCCCCACTCCACGGCATCTTCTACGATTCGCTTCTTTGGGTTCCCATCCAGCACCGCAGTTTCCGTTTTGAAACCGGTTTGCGCCACGATTTCCTGGGCCGCGCCCACAGCCTCTTCGCAGCTCTTCGCGCTGACTTCGTTGCGCTGCCTGGCAACGGCTCCGCCGGCGTACCACGGATCGGCCGCCGGAATGACCCGTTCAACAACGCTCGCTATCCTGAACTCAGTATCGACGGGCCACGGGCGTTCGGCGATGGATCGCGCCGCTCGCAGCGAGAATTCGGAGCCGTCGGTCGCCAGCAGGACTCGCATGCGCTCTCGAACTTCATCGGCTCGATGGTGCTCAGGATGGTCGGCATCGTGACGCGGATGCCGGATTATCTCGACCGAGCAAGATGCGTTTTGAACGACCGCCTTCGCAACGCTGCCCAACAGGAAGCGAACAAAGCCGCCGTGTCCGTGCGACCCCACGAAGACGAAGTCAGCGCCATATTTCTCCGCTTCCTCGACGATGCTCGCGGCCGGATATCCTTCGACTACTTGCGTCGTCGTTTGCAGGTCTCGGCTGGTGAATCGCTCGGCAACTTCCTGAACGAGGAGTCGCGCCGCATCATCTTCGTTTTTCATGAAAGGTTCGAGATATCCGACGCTGTAGGTGAGCGCGAACAAATCGATCACCGTCAGGACACACACCTCCGTGCCGGTTGGCCACGGCCGCGCTTCGACTTCGCTGATGACAGCTTGCGACAGCGGAGAAGAATCAATGGCCAGAAGTATTCTCATGTCGTGTCTTCAGAACAGTCATTAGCTCGCTCGATTCTCGGAACACCTTGAGTGTTCTGAGAGAGTGAGACTGATTATCAGCACAAAGATTATCAGTCCAAAGATTATCAGCGCAAAGACGCAAAGGACCGCAAAGCACGCGAAAAATCCCAAAGCGCGCCCTTGTGTTTGAGCCGGTTCACCACGCGAGAAGTCCCATCGGTCACAAAGGTCTTTCTCTAACAGGACCGCAGATACAGAATGACCGCGCTACATCGAATGCTGGAAGTGTAAAGACGCCGGCGGGGTCACGCTCGCCGTTCGCAGTAGAAACAATCCCCGGGGAGATAAATTTGATGGTCTGTGGCGGCGGTTCTTTGTGCTATGTTTTTGCGTACTGAGAAAGAGACCCGGGTTAGAATGAAAGCATCAGAGGATTGATGATCAGCAGACTCTTGAATCGCCGTTGGTTCCGCGTGGTCCTTGTAATGGCCGCGTGGACGGTCTTCGCGATTTTTCTATCGAGCCAGATGTATCTTGCCTACAGCCGTGGCACGACGCCTATCCGATACCAACGCATATTCCTGGTCGAGCTGATTTATGCATACATTTGGGCCTGCCTGACACCGCTGATTCTATGGCTCGCGCGCCGCTTCAGGATCGACCGGGGAAGATGGCTTCGTGGATTGCTGGTACATCTCGCCGCTTCATTGGTGATCGGAGTGGCGACGCGAGTGCTGCACGATTTGATGCTGTTCTTTTTTCTTGCCGAGTCCGGCTGGAACTTTTCGTTCGTCAAGCTGCTGATGAACGTGTATTTCATGACGGACTATGGCGCAATGGTCTATTGGTTGATTCTTCTTATCAGCTACTCCTTCGATTATCACCGGCGCGTAAGGGAAGGCGAAGTGCGTGCGACTCGATTGAAAGCGCAGCTCGCACAAGCCCAGCTTGATGCGCTCAAGATGCAGCTTCAACCTCATTTCCTGTTCAATACTCTTCATTCGATCTCGGCGCTGGTTCACAAGAACGCCAACGCGGCGGACAAGATGATCGCGCGGCTCGGAGACTTCTTGAGGCAAACACTCGAGAACGCCGGCACGCAGGAGGTCTCACTCCAGCAGGAACTCGAGTTCCTGAAGTGTTATCTGGATATCGAGCGCATCCGTTTCGAGGACCGGCTCACCGTTCAAATGGATATCGAACCAGGAACACTCGACGCGCGGCTGCCGAATCTGATCCTCCAACCGATAGTTGAAAACGCGATTCGCCACGGCATCTCTCAGCAAACTTGTCCGGGCCGGATCGACATCGAAGCGCGCCGGCTGAACGGGACGCTCCAGATACAGGTGACGGACAACGGGCCCGGGCTGATCTCGAATTCAAATTCTGGGACGATCGTCAAAGAGGGTGTAGGGCTTGCGAACACCCAGGCCCGGTTGAAACAGCTCTACGGCGAAGATCATCGCCTCGATCTCTCTAATACTGTCCGCGGCGGGCTCACTGTCCTTCTGGAAATCCCCTTTCGAGAATTAACCTCAAAGCAAAAATGAACTCTCAGCGTCGCGGCGGCGTTTAAGCGGCAAAGGGAGTGACTCCATGTCAGGCGCGACGTGTATTCGTACTCTGATTGTCGACGACGAATCTCTTGCTCGCGAACGGATTCGCGATATGCTCGCGTCCGATTCGGCTATCGAGATCGTTTCCGAATGCGCAAACGGCGAGGAAGCGATCGAAGCGATCGAGCGTTTTGCTCCTGATCTTGTCTTTCTCGACGTCGAGATGCCCGGCGTGGACGGGTTCGCAGTACTCGACGGCCTGCCCGCCGATCGAATCCCTACAATAATATTCGTCACCGCATACGATCAATATGCCGTGCGGGCTTTTGAGGTTTATGCGCTGGACTATCTTTTGAAGCCATTTGATCGCGAGAGATTCGAAAAGGCGCTCGCGCGGGCGAAGGACCACATCACCAGCGAACGAAGCGATGCGCTGAGCGAGCGAATCCTGAGAGCGATCGAGGACATCAAAACAAAGCCGGTGCATCTCGAGCGGCTGGTGATCAAGATGAATGGCCACGTGTTTTTCATGAAGGCCGAAGAGATCGACTGGCTCGAAGCCGAAGGCAACTACGTGCGCCTTCACTCCGGTAAAGAATCTTATTTGTTGAGAGACACAATCAGCGCGCTGGAGTCACAACTCGATCCGAAACGGTTCATCCGCGTGCATCGCTCTGCCATCGTAAACGTGGATCGCATATCTGAATTGCAGCCGTGGTTCCACGGCGAGTACCGCATAGTCCTTCGCGAAGGCGTTCAACTGACGCTGTCGCGCACCTACAGAGAGAAACTCCACGAGTTGTTGGGAAGACCCTTGTAAGAGCGAGAGCCCTCGTCACGCGATTCCGCCATCCCATCACAAAGTCCGTAAGCTTCATCCCAAAGTCGTTCGTCAATAAGAACCTCGCACCTAGACTTCTCCGGTAACAGCCGCGCGTTTGAGCGGGAACGCGCGTGTGTTAACGCCGCGCACCGCCCACTAAGCGCGGTCATCGTGATCCGGTGGAGGTCGTTTATGAAGCTACTCATGAACAGGATGGTGCGAATTGTCTCATTGGCCGTCGCTCTGACCGCAGCCACAATTTCGGCTCATGGCTTTAACGTGACCGTCGGCGCATCGCGCCTGCTCCTTGACGCGGCCGCGGCCGCCAGAGCCCGTATCACCGGGCCACTCGGTATGAGCAGCACGGATTTCGCGATCTCGAAGTTCGATAACGGAATCGTGAAAGCGTTTGAGAAAGCCTGGGAAAGATCGGGCAACGGAACGTCGTCCTTCGAGGGTGTAGTCCTGGTTCTGCGAATGGCTGACGGCAGTTTCAGCGGAAGGGACATGGGCGCAACCAACGAGTTCAGGCGCTTTACTTTTGCGTGGCACCCGGCGGCGATTGCGATCGTGCACACTCATCCAAACGCCGCCGATCCGAAGCCCTGCGGCGACGACATCGTTGCAGCCGACAAGTACGGAGTCCCAATTTTCACCATCACGAACAGGGGTATGTATGTGTATGACCCGGGCACGCGGAAGACGAGCAAAGTGATGAAAGATCTTGACTGGCTCGATCAAGCGAACTGGAGCAAGGTGCTTCTTGGAAAGCGATGAGTCCCGCAGAAGTTCGTAGCCCCTTCGCGTGCTTTGCGGTCCTTTGCGTCTTTGCGCTGAGTATTGAAGTAAGACCGAATACGCAGCGCAAAGACGCAAAGGACCGCAAAGCACGCGAAGAACCTAAAATTCAGAAATCGCTCGTCAGCTTTTTTGGCCATTTCAGCCCGTGATCATCAGCCTTCATCCCAAACTTGTTTGCCTGTTCCGTTACTCCGCCTAGACTCGACGCGCACATCATTGTTTGTGTGAGGCAACTACCGACGAAGCTCTCGAGACTTCGGAGTCTCGCGGTTTTGTCAATGATAAGCCGAGTAAGGATAAGCCGAGTAAGCCCGCTCTGGAAAAATGAATTCTCAGCTTCAAGGAGAAATAAATGAGGCACCTTAGAAAAATGAAATCGCTGGCTTTCACCGCAGCATTTCTGATGGCGGCAGTCACGCTCCTGCCGATATTCAGCAGTTCGGTTCTTGCGCAGTCCAGTAAAGGAATTATCGTAGGAACTACAAAGGACCCGTCCGGCGCAGTAGTCGGCGGGGCAAGCATCAAGATCACCAACAAGGCTACGAACACAACGCGCGAAACAACGACGGCCGCGGACGGGGGCTATCGCCTGGACGCCGTCGACCCCGGTTCATACAAAGTCGAGGCAACCGCGGGCGGCTTCAAGACCAGTACCCAGGACAACGTGACCGTCGAGGCGGCACAATCGGCAACGATCGACTTTGCTCTTGAAGTAGGCGCGCAAAGTGAAGTCGTAAACGTCAACGCTGACTCGACCGTGATCCTGCAGAAACAGGATGGCGCGCGGACGAACACGCTCGAGTCTCGCCAGATAGTCGACCTGCCGGTGGGCGCGCTCAATCCGGTGAATCTGGTCTTCACGCTTCCGGGTGTGACCAATCCCGGAGTGCTCGCGGGCGGGTTCGTGCAGGGCACCGAGTTCAACATAAACGGTTTGCGCGCTCGCGCGAACAATCAATTAATCGACGGCACCGACAACAACGACAACTCGATCACCGGCCAGCAGCTTCAGCCGGCGCTGCGCGACGGATTCAAGGAAGTAACGGTGCTGGGCGGCGACAACTCCGCCGAATACGGAAGGGCAGGCGGCGCGGTCATAAACGTCGTCACCAAGAGCGGGACCAATCAGTTCCACGGTTCGGTTTACGATGTTATCGACACCAGCGCGCTCTCGTCCTTGAGCGCCGGTCAGAAGTCTAACGAAGGCTTGACCTCGGTGCCGGTGTACATTCAAAACGCGTTTGGCTTCTCGCTTGGCGGCCCGATCAAGAAAGACAAGTTGTTTTTCTTCGGAACCTTTCAACCGACGCTGACTCGCATTGGGGCGGCGAACGGCTCGGCGGTCGTTCCGACGGAACAGGGCTTCAACACGCTTCGTTCGCTTTTCCCGCAAGGCGCAAGCGCGAACCTGGATCGCTACCTTGGCGTTGTGGGAAGTCTTCGCGGTTCGACGAATGTGTTCAATGTTCCGTTGGGAGGTGGAAGACCCGACGTCCAGTTCGGCACGGTGACCGCGTCATCGCCCGCGCCCATCAATACCTATGATCTTCTTGCGCGCATCGATTGGACGCCTAACGAGAGAGACAATTTCGCGGCGCGTTATCTCTTCAATAACCAGGTTGTAACCAACCAGTTCCCGACGCCGTTCCAGGGCTTCGCTGTCGATACCCCCGGGCGCGTGCAGAACTTTTATGCAAACTACACACGGATCCTCTCGCCAAGGATGACCAACGAACTGCGGATCTCTTATGGACGATTCAACGTTTTGTTTGGAGCTCAGGACCCGGCGGCGCTCAACTTCGGGCCGCAGTTCCTGTTTTCGGGCGCGACCATCAGCGGTGTAGGGATCCTCGGCGGGCTCACGACCACGTTCTTCCCGCAAGGACGAATCTTCAACAACTATCAACTGCAGGACACGATCACTTACACTGCAGGAGCGCACACCATTCGAGCCGGAACGGACATGATGCGGCAGCTCGCGAAGCAGTTCGTTCCCTTCAACGCTCAAGGCACGCTGACTTTTTCAGCGGGCGGCGGGTTCCCGGTGTTCGGTAACTTTGTTGACGGATTTTCCGGGACACAGGGAACATTCGCTTCGATTACTTTTGGAAGCCCGGTTACTCATCCCAACGCGTTCCAGCAGTCTTACTTCGTAAACGACACGTGGCGGCTGAAGCCGAACCTGAGTTTGAATCTGGGCCTCCGCTACGAGAACTATGGGACAAGTTTCAACGTCGTTCCGTTCCCGGCGTTCGCGGGATTCGATCGGGCGTTCGATGCTGTCGCAAAACAGAAGGGCGACAACAACAACTTCGCTCCGCGGTTTAGCTTCGCCTATACGCCGCACGTTGCGAGCTGGCTCTTCGGCGAGGACAAGACGGTGATTCGCGGTGGAGTCGGGGCCGGCTACGATGTCTTCTTCAACAACATCCTGAGCAACACCGCTGCTTCGCCTCCGAATGCGTTTGGAGTTTCGCTGCTGGGATCGACCGCGGGCGGCCGCGGGTTCGCGAACGCCGGCGTCAATTCGCTGCCGGCTTCGGGTTCTCCAAATCCTCGAGCCGCGGTGACGAGTATCGACCCCAATCTGGTCAACCCGATGACCTGGACATGGAATCTGGATGTGCAACGCGAGTTGCCGGGGAACTTCATCGTCGATGCGGCATACGTGGGCACTCGAGGGATACGGCTGTTCATCAACGAGCAGTTGAACCCGGGAGTTAATAATGTGCGGCTGCATCCCGATCGCGGATCGATCGTGCTTCGAACAAACGGGGGCGACTCGATTTACCATTCTCTGCAAACACGCGTCGAGCGCGGATTCAAGAATGGACTGCTCTTCCGTTTTGCATATACCTACTCGAAGGCGATAGACGACGTGAACAGTGAAGTCTTTGTTACTTCAGGCGGAGCAAGCAGGGCGTCGAACCCGTTTGATCGCAGCGTTGACCGCAGCGTTGCGAGTTTCGATGTTCCGCATCGCGGGGTGTTGTCTTTCATCTACGATGTTCCCGGTCCGAAGCGTGGGTTTCTCGGACAGGTCGGCGGCCTTTGGACGATCGGTGGCATTTACCGGATTCAATCAGGGTCGGTCGAGACCCCGTTCGTAGGTGGTATAGATCTCAACAGGGATCTGGAGAACACCAACGATCGCCCGGCGGTAGTGAACCCCAGCGCGCCTCCCACATCGGTGGCCATTCTCGCCTCGTTGCTGGGCGCGTCATCGCCGACCGGCTATGTTGACGCAAACGGGAATCCGATAAGTCCGGCGAATGTCCGATACGTCGTCGACCCGTCGATTCGAAACAACATCGCGGGCCGAAACATTCTCCGCGGCGACATAATCAACACAATGGACTTGAGTTTGAACAAGGGATTCAGGCTGCCGTTTGAAGGTCACAAGCTGGAAGTGCGCTTTGATTTCTTCAATGTGTTCAATCATCCCAACTTCACCTGGGCGTTCCTGGGGGCCGACAACAGCAACGGCGACGTGACCAATCCGTTCTTCAACAATGTCAAGTTGAACGATGGGGGAATCACCGGACCGGTCGGCACGCAGGTGGGACGTTACGGACGCATTCAATTGCGTTACAGCTTCTGAGTTGCAGTTAGGATCTTCCTCGTGTGAGTACCTCCTCTATGGGAGCCTTCGGGCTCCCTTTTTTTGTTTGGTTTGCCAGGTTTGCGCCGCCAGAAGGCGTTCGAATTTCGGGCGGATGTTATTCACATTGCGAAGTAAGGCATTCGGGTCTTGGAGTAAGGCGTTTGCTTCTTGGAGTAAGCCATTCGGGTCTCTCCTCTGCGTCCTCTGCGGTTGATTCCGAGCCACTGAGCAGGGAAAACCGCGGAGGACGCCGGGGACGCTGAGGACTGCTTACTGGCAACACGCTAATACCCCACTACCCCTTGCCGAGTCAGGCGACACTCAAGTTTTGCGCGCAGGTGATGTGGTAAGGTGAATACAGAGTTCCGACCGACTCAACCGTTCTTAGTTGCACGTGCACGTATTGTTCGTGAGCGATCGATCGGAGATTTGGCACGACGATACGCCGAATATGTTGATGAACGCAGCACCGCTGCCCGCGCCATTGCTCGAGACCGTGTCCGCCTGGATGAACACTCGTCGATCTCCCTTCTGGTGATCGATCGAGACTACGCACGCACTCGAGTTCAAAACGCCCCGGCCGCTTGCGACCACAACCCCGTTGCAGCAGTAACGGTAATCACCGGTTAGTGCATTGATGAACACGACATTCCCGGGATTGGTCTCATCGATCATACAAAGACTGAACACATTCAATTGGAAGCTGCACGTCGCCACGTTGCCGGCGCCATCCGTAGCCGTGCAGTTCACCGCGGTTGTGCCAACGGGGAATGTCGATCCGGTGGGCGGGTTGCACGTAACCGCAAGCCCTCCCGCGCAGTTTTCGGTTGCAGTCGGGTACGTGTAGCTCACCGGCGCGCTTGTGCGGAAGGGACAGGCTGCGCCAACGGAAGTGTAAACATTCGGCCGGCAGTTCGTGAACACCGGCGGCTGGGTGTCGTTGACCGTGACGTTGAAACGACAGCTCGCCTGGTTGCTGTGGGCATCCAGCACCGTGCACAGCACAGTCGTAGTGCCTTTCGGAAAGATAGACCCGGATGCGGGATTGCACACCGGGACGAGCGGCGTGTCGGGCTGAATCACTTTCATCCCAGGCGCTGAGTTAGCCGGGCAGTTGTCGATCACCGCCGGCGCCGAGTACGTGACCATCGCCGTGCACTTATTCGGATCGGTCGGTTTGGTTACATTAGCGGGACACATGATCGTCGGCGGCTGAGTGTCGGTGATCGTTACGGTGAAGGAACATGGCGCGGCAAATGGCGCTTTCAATTTTGGCGGCGCAGCCCCGCCCGCTGATTCCGAGCAAGTCACCGTGGTTGTGCCGAGAGGGAAGAGTGAACCCGATGCGGGCACGCAGTTAATCGTGTTGCAATCACCCGTCGTAATGGGCGAGTAGGAAACTACCGCGCCGCATTGACCGCTATCGTTTGACCTGGTGATGTTCGCCGGACAGCTTAGCGAGCAGGCGATAGGGAAGGTGAAATAAGCCACCGGCATATCGTGATCCGAGATTCGCTCGGGCCGATTAGCATCGGTCCGGAACGATTCGGGGAAATCAGCGTCGTTGCGAGCAAAGTTCAGGTGGGCGAATCGCGTCATCAGGTTCGCGGTGATCAACTCGTGATCGAGCGCCTGTGCGTTGCCGTCGAAGCTGAACGAGTATTTCTGGTCTGCCGCGGAGGATGTTATCAAATCGGTGAGATCCGGATTCACCAGGTCGGCGCTGGCAAGCACGACCTGATTCGCCGGCGTCGGCGCGCCCCTTATCGTGCCGATGCTGTCAACATATCCATCGTTGAACTCAAACGCATTGTAGTCGCCAAGAGACACAATATGCTCGGTCGGGTCACCGGCCTGTCGCGCCTGGATCAGATTCGCCAGGTATTCAGCTTGCGCGCGACGTTTTGTTCGAACACGGTTTCCATCGGCCGGATCGTCGACTCCCGAGAGCGAACGAAGATGATTTACGATCACAGTAATCGGGTAGACAGGTCCGGAAGCCGGTTGAATAGTCGCTCGCAACACGAGCGGCGGCCGATCGTTCAGAAGCTCCGGTTGTCCGTTGTTAGGATTGATGTAGGTGGTGTCTTTCCCAAACTGCGTGACGTCGATCACGCTAACGCGAGCCGACTTTACCAGGAAGCCGACGTCGATCCCGCCGATATCGTTTCCCTCGACGAGGTAAGGCTGGTACAGCGGATTTGGCTGTGACGCCGCGACCGCATCCGCGTTCACCTTGTCGGCGAGCGCCTGCAGCGTAGCCAGGTTCTCCATTTCTTCGACTCCGATTATGTCGGGAGTGCGCATTACATTTCTAATCGCCAGCGAAGCTTTCTTCAAACGGTTGTTGAACGCGGTTGTGGTCAGCACCACGTCGTCGGTACTCGGATCGTCCACCGTGTCGAAGAACCGCTCGGTGTTGAAAGAGGCTATGGTGAATTCGTTCGTCGTCGGAACCGGGACCGCTACCGCGCTGATGTTTCCGGAAACGGAAGGCGGCGTGCCCGGGTCCGGGAGAATGGTGTAGGTTCGAAAAGCATAATCCAGCGGCCCCGTGATATTGGTAACAACTGCTCCGGTTGTGACTTCCAGGGCGGCCGTTCCGGTCAGGCCGTCGCTGTCGACCCGCAAGCGCTCGGGATTCCCGTCAAAGCGCGGCACGCAACAGGGTGAACCTGGCGGCAACGGATCCGGGACTTGAACCCCCGGCTCGCGGAAGGGGCGCGAGACTCCGGTGATCACTCCGTAGAACACTCCGTTGGATGTGGAGGTCGCGTTTGCTTCGCTGATGCTGCCCTGAGTCGGCGCGATCACCGTCAGAGAATCGACATGCGCTCGCATGCCTTCGTACTTCTCGAGGTTGTTGAGATCATTCACCAGCGTTGCCGCTGCGGTGATGGTTGTCGCCGCCGGAAGCGGATTGCCGGTTGAAAGCAACGACACCGTTGGTGATCCCGCAAGCTCGGTTGTTGACGGGCTGTTTGGATCTGAAGAAGGAATGAACTCCTGTACCAGCCCCATCACCACTACGTAGTTGCCGGGTGCCGCGGCTGCCGGAGGTGTACTCGATGTAAAAACAAAAATCCCTTCCGATGTATTTGGATCACCATCTGCCTGAGCGTCCTTCGCCTGGATAAAGAACCCGTTGCTCTTGACTGCCGTAACGACACCCAGCGTTGTTACCGTGCTGCCGGCGAAAGGCGACGTGTTGCCGTTACCTTGAATGGTGTGGATCGGCGTGGATGCGAAATCGTCGTTTGATATTGTGCCGACCCCCTGCGTGTCACCGGAGACTGCGCCGATGACATTAGTCACATTCACAAAGAAGGTCTCGTTTGGCTCGTCGGTGGCGTCGCCGTTGATTGTCACATCAAATGTGTAGGTCTGATTACCCGCGGCAATGCTCTGCGCGCTGAGTGTGCGAGCGACATAATCGTTGTCCGCTGTGGTGGCCGTATCATTTTGGGTTGCGATGTCGAATGTGACGCCGCCCGCAAGCGCGGGTGACGACAGGCTCACCGTAAACGTGGCGGTTGTCGTGGTGCCCGAGTCGCCTTCGAGGACGACAACATCGTTGATCGAAAGGGACGGCGGTGGATTCGGTGTCAGCGAGAAGTCATCAACCGCGAGTCCGTCGTCTGAGCCGGAAGCGTTGAGGTCGGTCCAGCGAATAAAGAAAGTCGCGCCGCTCGGGATGCTCAATCCGCCGATCGTGGAGCTTATAGCCGTCCGGTTTGCGGCAGCATTCCCATTAAGAGCGCCGACGGTCCCTGCAGTGACCGGGGCCGTGAAATCGAGCGCGTTTACATCTATCCACGTTCCGTCAGCCAGACTCGTTGCGTTCAGGCTGTATTGAAAATCGATTCGATCAACGCGTCCGGTTGCGCCTAACCGCCATTGCTCGCCGGTGTAGGCGATCGCGAGCGAAAACAGAGTTCCGCCGGTGTCGTTGGTAAAGCAGGCGCCGATGGTCGGGATGAGGCTGCCGCTCTGGAGACCGCCGAAAGCGCGTTCGGTATTGCCGGTGGCGCCAAAGCTGTATGTATCGCCGGTCGTGCTCGAGCCCGTTCCCGCGGTGTATGTGGTATTAAGAGCAGAACCGGCTTCGCTAAGAGCCCATCCGGATGGGAGGGCGCTCGAGGTCCCGGTGCTGGCGAGCGTATTGAAGTCCTGGGTGTATGCGGTCCCGTTTGTCGTAAGGCTGATGCACGTCGCCGCCGCGGTCCCGTGAGTAAGTGACATCACAACGATAGCGCCGGTCCCGATGATCGATCCGCATAGGGCGATGAATGATCCAACCGGGCGCTTTCCGGAAAACAGCCTGAATGTCGCGGAGATTCGATTGCGATCCTTGTTACCCTGCGCAAGCCGTGAGGCGCGACGTTTGAACTCCGAGGGTGAGGGAGAGAGAGTTCTGTTCATCTTGTGCGAAGCCCGACTCCTGCCTCGAACTGGAAGCGGATATGCCCCGGGGCAGTCAAATCAATGGGCACTCCTTTCAACTCACTAATGTGCCGAAAAAAATGGTGATGGAATATCCGTTATTGAGCCGCCCGGATTGTATCTTAGGCTGAACTGCCCGACAAGCGGCCTGAGTGCCGAACTAATTTATTCTTTCATCAAGGACAAATCGGTCGATTTTCAATTTCAATTTGTCGAAGGATGCGGTAAAACAGCAGTGCAACAAGTGGTCAATCAAACAATCTGTCTGAAGTACACTGGAGGCCCTTTGATCGAACGCAGAAGAGCGAAGCGGTTTCAGGTAGATTGGCAAATTCGAATTGAAATAACCGGTGGCAGTGGAAGCACGCTGGTTGAGACTGGCGCACTGCACAACATCAGTTCCAACGGCGCGTTGCTGTCTTTAGCAAAGCCGCTCTCTAAAGGAACGAGGCTCGATGTGTACATCAGGCTTCCACTCCAGGGAAAGAAATGGATGAAATATCCTGCGCGCGTAGTTCGAGTAGAGTCGGGCGATGCGGCGGTTGCGGCTGCGATCAAGTTCGATAGCGCTCGGCCTAATTTCGGGATGCCGCTGGCGCCGGGTTGATGTTCGGGAGAATTCTCTGGATAGTGGCGAATAGACCACGGATGACGCTGATTCGTTCACACGGATTTTTTACGGCGCGAGTCTCTCAATCACCCAGTCTCGACCGTGCCTGCTGTAGCGAAGCCGATCGTGCAAGCGGCTTGGCCGGCTTTGCCAGAATTCAATTACTGACGGCGCAACGCGGTAGCCTCCCCAATACGGCGGCAGAGGGATCTGTTTGCCTTCATACTCTCTGACAACCTCTGCCATCCTTGCCTCGAGCACTTCGCGGTTCGCGATCACCTCACTCTGATTTGAGGCCCACGCTCCCAACTGGCTATCAACCGGACGCGTATGAAAATAAGCTTCAGATTCCTCGCGGGATGTTTTGGAAACCGTTCCTGTGATTCGCACCTGTCGCCCAAGCTCCGACCAGTAGAAGCAGAGACTCGCGACGGAATTCAGGTCGAGGTCCTTGCCTTTTGGACTCCCGTAGTTTGTGTAGAAAACAAATCCCTGTTCGTCGAAGTCCTTGAGCAGCACCACACGCGCCGACGGCACGCCGTTCATATCAGTCGTCGCCAGCGTCATTGCGTTTGGGAGGATTGGGACGGCGGACTCTGCCTGGTTGAACCACCTCCCAAATTGCAGAAATGGGTTGGGGTCAACGTCCTTCTCGTTCAGCTCAGGGTAGTCTTGCGGGTTTATTTCGGCCATGCGTTTTTGACTACCTGTCCTCACGGTTTTTATCCAGCCGCAGCCTGAACCGCGGTTATCGCGATTGCGTCACGAATATCTTCGGCTTTGCATCCGCGCGAGAGGTCGTTGGCTGGGCGAGCCAGGCCTTGAAGTATGGGACCGACCGCCGCGGCGCCCGCCAGTCGCTCGACTAATTTGTAAGCTATATTTCCGGATTCGAGATTTGGAAAGATAAGGGTATTCGCGCGACCTGCCACCTGGCTTCCGGGCGCCTTCTTTTGCGCGATCGCATCGACGATTGCGGCATCGACCTGAAGTTCTCCGTCGACAAGCAGCGACGGCGCCCGCGCCTTCAGCGTTCGAGTCGCTTCGACGACTTTGTCTACCATCGGATGACTGGCGCTTCCTTTCGTCGAGAACGAGAGCATCGCGACGCGCGGCTCGACGCCGAGCAGGGCTCTCGCGGAATCCGCCGAAGCAAGCGCGATATCCGCAAGCTCCGAGGCCGTGGGATTAATTACAACTCCACAGTCAGCGAAGATAAACGCGCCGCCCTCTCCTAATTGGCAACCTGGAACAGCCATCAGGAAAAAACTGGAGACGGTCTTAAGGCCCGGCTTGGGTCCTATGCAGCGAAGCGCGGCGCTGACGGTGTGTCCCGTCGTGTGCGTTGCCCCTGATACGCTTCCATCGGCCCGGCCTTCTCGCACCATCATGTTCCCGAAAAAGAGAGGGTCGTCCATTTGCTGCCGGGCTTCCTCGAGAGTCACGCCTTTCGCCCGGCGAGCTTCGTAATATCGTGCCGCATATGGTTCGCGATCGCTCGACCGGCGATGGTCGATTATCGAGACTCCCGTAAGGTTTACGCCAATCTTCGAAGCCTTGTCCCGAATCGTCTCCTCATTGCCGATCAATGTGAGCCGGGCGATGCGCTCTTGCATGCAGAGTGAGGCCGCGCGAATAGTTCGCTCGTCTTCCCCTTCGGGCAGCACGATATGCTTTGGTGCGGATGCCGCGCGCGCGCGAATTGTTTCCAGAACGTGCATGAATGGACAAGAACTCCAACAACAAGGAATAGAGCAGGATTCTAACTTATTTGATACTTGGTGGCGAGTAACCCGGTCGAAACCTGGTAGTGCTGTGTTATTGGGTTGCCGACTTGTAACGCGTGGTCAGCTCTTTCGCGTACTTTGCGGTCCTTTGCGGCTTTGCGCTGAGTATTGAGTCTTACTCCTTCAATACTCAGCGCAAAGGCGCAAAGGACCGCAAAGCACGCGAGGGAAACTACCCGAACCTTGAAAGAGGCCGGCGCAGGGAGTAGTATGCTCGCGTTCTCGCAGCTCTCCCGACGGCACGAACCATCTCTCTCCTGGAAACAACGACAGGAACACTGATCATCATGCAAGCACTCATGATCGTATGGAGCTTGTCGCTCTTCCTCACATTCGCGCCTTCGGTTCAACGGGGTCCGGTCCGCGACCAGGCCAGCCAACGCGCGCCCGCGGCAAGACAGTTGGCGGCGGTCCGGGGCGAGATAGTAAAAATAGCGACGCCGAGTAAGGGCATGTTGCTCATCAGTGTAAGACCCGCCAAGGATTTTCCGGAGATCAGCGTGCTCGCGCGCGAGAATGACCTGGTAGGGACCGCGGTTGGGCGCTCCGGTGAAGCGGACCTGTTAGGCTTGCTCTCGGATGACACGCGCGACGACGAGACGATCACCGCCGCCGAATTGAATCAGGGCGACATAATATCGGTAATCTACGACCCTCAGCTTCAGAATCGCGTACTTGAAATCTATCTGCACTGAAGGTGCTGGTCCGTGGCCTGCGTTGAAGGTGCTGGTCCGTGGCCTGCGTTAAAAGATGCTGGTCCGTGGCCTTCGTTATTTACATGTAGGGGCGGCCCTCCGTGGCCGCCCCTCAGTCGCGACCGAAGATATTCCGTCATCCACTGAGGGGCGGCCACGGAGGGCCGCCCCTACATGTCGGCCCGCCGCGCCCTCCCTTTGCGTGATGATCGTGCTGTAGCTATAATCGACCGTGGCTTTTGGCCAATCAACTCAAGGAGTGAAATAGAAACATGAGAAAGCTTGCGATTGCGGTTCTAATAGTCGGAATACTCTCGAGCGCGGTAGCGGCCGGCGCTTACGCGGACGGCTCCGAGAAGAAGAACGTCACCAACAAAATGTGTCCCGTCAGCGGTGGCGCCGTGAGCGAGAAGTATCGCACGGAATACAAGGGTCAGTATGTTTACATGTGCTGCGAGGGCTGTCTTACTGAGTTCAGCAAGAACCCGGACGGGTTCGTAGCGAAGATGTCGAAGGAAGAGCGCGACGCGATCGCAATCAACGAGGTCTGTCCCGTGTCGGGAGAGCCGATCGACAAGACCAAGTCCGTGGAATTCGAGGGTCGCAAGGTCTATTTCTGTTGCGACCATTGTATGGACAAATACAAGAAGGACCATCCGGCAGCGAAGTGATCACGAGCCTATTGCTGCAAATGTGAATGGGAACCCAAAGGCGGCGGCGCGTCGCGCACTCATCGCGCAGCGCTCGCCGCCTCTGCTTTTGAGGAGTCGCTTTTATGAGGTCCAACGAAAGACCGATTGGTGAAGCGTGCCGTCGAAGCCCGCGGGCAAGCCAGGCCTGTATAATCGTGCTTACACTGCTGGCTTCGATTCTGATGATTGCGTGCAGCGAAAAGGGAAGCGAGCCCGCGAAGTCGGCGCCGGCGCCGCGGCAGAGCGGGCCCAATCGAACGGCGGTGATTGAAACCGACGCAGGCGTCATAAAGTTCGAGCTGCTGGAAAACGAAGCGCCGAAAACAGCCGAGAATTTCCGCTTGCTCGCGGAACGCGGTTTCTACAATGGCACGATCTTCCATCGAGTGATCAGCGGCTTCATGATTCAAGGGGGCGATCCGAACGGCGACGGAACCGGAGGCCAGACTGCCACCGGGCAACCCTTGCCTAACGAGATCAATCGAAGCTCGCCGCTCTATCAAGGCGGTTACCGGCGCGGGCTTGTTGCGATGGCGAACAAGGGAATACCGGAGACCGGGTCAAGCCAGTTCTTCATAATGCATCAGACCTACCCGCTTCAGCCGAACTACACGGTTTTCGGCCGCGTCGTCGAAGGGATGGATGTCGTCGACAAAATCGCCGCGGCTCCGAACACAGGACCTTCGGGTCAGAATCGTCCAGTGACGCCTGTGAAGATGAACAAAGTGTACGTCCAGTAGGCGACGCGTAGCTCGAGCAGTGAAGCGCCAGTGGATACGTGAATGCGGACAGAGAAATGGGCGATGTCGATGAGCCTCTGATAGCCGACCCCAAAGCAGACCACTCCTCCAACAGCGAGCAAGTCGCAACACCAGGCGGCGCCGGGAAAACTCCGGCGCTTGCGCGTCAGGCAGTCGCAAGCGTCCGGCTGGCAAGACGCCGGATCGCCGGTACGCTACTCAGGTCTTTAATCGCGGTTCTCGTGGGGAGTTTGATCCTGCGGCTTGCGAGCCACGCGACGGGTCAGATGACCCAATTCTACCTTGGCTACATAAGTCATAACTTTTATCACATTTCGCACATAACCCGGGGTTACGTGATTGCCTCGTTTTTCATCACGGAGCTCGTCGGCTCGCTTGTGCTCGGGGCGATGAGCGATCGGTACGGCAGAAAGCTGTTCATGGTGCTTGGTCCGGCATTCGGCATCGTAGCCGTACAATTGACGGCAATGACTTCAGTGCTCTGGCTGTTGGTGGTGGCAAGATTGCTGGAGGGGCTTTCGACCGGCAGTTCCGTGCCTTCGACGCTGGGATATATTTCCGAGGTGACGGTCGGACGCCCCAGCCTGCGCGCACGTGTTATGGGGATGTTTGAGATCACCCTCGTCGGCGGTATTGCCCTGGGCGCGGTAATCGGCGGTTATCTTTGGAAGTTCCTCGGCAGCCCGCGGACTGTAGTGGGAATCACGCTGCAAAGCCCGGCCTTCAGCATCAACGGTGTTATTTATCTTGTCAGCCTGGCGATTTTTGTTTGGGGCCTGAGGGATGTGCGCCGCAAGTCCTCAGCAGCGGCCGGCGAAGAGGCCGAGGGCTCGCGCGAGGGAGCAACACGAAAGAAGCTGCAGCACTATTATGAAGTTGTTAAGTCGCCCTCGGTTTGGTTGTTCATCCCGGCGTGGCTTTCAATCTTTTCAATAATCGGAATCTGGGCAAACCTCAGCTATGGTCTTTTCAGCGGGGAGCACTTCAGGGGTCAAAAGCTGACTGGAGCGGTCACGCCCGAGAGTTTCGGAAATGGATTCGCTGCCCTGGCTGTTTTCTTCGCGGGAGGCGTTCTGGCGTGGAGCTTTGTGCTCGCCCGTTTTCGCAAGACGAACATCATGCTCATCGGCACGCTCAGCCTGTTCGCGCTTCTTCTAACTGTGTTCGGACTGAACCGTCTGGGTTCATTCTCGAGTCCGTTTTTCTATATGCTGATTGGTGCGCTGCTGATCGAAGTGCTGATCATGAGTGGCTTCACTCCCGCCGCGCTGACTTATCTTGCTGATGTGACCGAAAACTACGCCGCAGATCGAGGCTCAATAATGGGACTGTATTCGGTGTTCCTCGGGGTCGGACAGTTGACCGGAACATCGCTTGGAGGATACTTCGCGGATTGGAATGGCGTCGACGGACTGATACTGCTGAGCGCGATTCTCGGCGGCATAACCGCGATCAGCCTCCTGGCGCTTCGCAGGCGCGAGACATCAGAAGCACCACGCCTTGAGTCGAGGGCAGGGTAGCAGGAGTCACTAGTCTACGAATTTACTCGACTTGCTCCGATGAAAACAGTGGGCTTCAGACTTCGACGGAATATCCAAAGGAATGGATATTTTCCAAATTTTTGAAATCATCCCCGCCCTGGCAAAGTACTTACCAGCGCCGATTACTTTCTAAGTTAAACAGGCGGAAACGTTACCATATTCATGAAGATAGGCAGTCTTTGGGTATATGAGTTGCCTCAGAACAAGCGCCCTGAGCGACGAATGGCTCAGGCCAGCGATGAACAAGGGGCTAACGACCCCGTGCCAGCAGGAAATCGAGCAAGGGGTCAAGCAAGAAATAACACGATTCTTTGGCATTCCGGTCTATGGTTCAAGCGTCTCTTCCCAACTCCGCGTTATATCAAGCTAGCGGCAGAAAGTTAGAAGCGGGTCGTCAATTCTCCCGCTTTTACTCGCTTGGCCGTCCGTTTTCGCAGAACGATTAGATTTCGAAAACAAACTCTCAGGATCAGTCAGGAGAGTTGCAGAGAGTACTCAAAGATGGCGAAGCAGACAAAAGCGATCACTCATTCAGGGGTCGATATTTTTTGCCATCACCGTAATTTGCCGGTTGTAATCGAAGGGCCGGCGTCGTCGGCAGCTAAGAAGGTCAACTCAGCATCCGTGTCTGAGTGGCATTTCAGTCAGTTGCTTTAACTCTTAGGAGGAAGATAAATGAAAGTCAAAAGGAGAGTACTGAGAGAGGCTTTTGCGAGCTTTCTTACAGTGTTTTTACTCTTGTCTCTAGGGCTGGCGTCAGCATATGCACAAACTGAAACCGGCCAGATCACTGTGAAGGCGACCGATCCGCAAGGAGCTGTGCTCCCCGGGGCGGCAGTCTCGGTCAAGTCGACTACTACCGGCGCCGAGCGAACTGCCACGACCAGCGGAGAAGGTATCGCCACGGTCACAAACCTGCAACCCGGTGTGTACGACGTTACGGTCACCTCCGGCAGCTTCGCGCCCTACAAGCAACAAGCTCAGGTTAGCGTTGGTGGTAACATCACCGTTGACGCAGTGTTGTCGATTACGGCAAAGGGAGAGACCGTCACCATCGTTGCCGGAGAGGAAGGCATCCAGGTCAACACACAGTCGCAGGAGCTTTCGGATGTCGTTTCGGGAAAGCAAATCACCGAACTGCCGACTCTCACGCGCAACCCATATGACCTGGTCGGATTAGCCGGCAACGTTGCCGTTGAACAATCCGGTTCCGGGCGTGGCACTGGCTTCGCGATTAACGGTCAACGCGCGGCGAGCACGAACGTCTTACTCGATGGCGGCGAGAATGTGGACTTGTTCACAGCGGCCATCGGACAAAGCGTGCCGCTTGACGCAGTACAGGAGTTCCGCGTCATTACGAGCAACTTCTCGGCTGAATACGGGCGCGCTTCAGGCGGCATCGTCAACGTCGCCACCAAGGCCGGATCGAATAGTTTCCACGGCTCGCTCTATGAGTTCAACCGCATATCGGCGCTAGCGTCGAATAGCTACGACAACAACGCTCAGGGAATTGCGAAGCCGGTATTCACTCGCAATCAATTCGGCTATTCGGTCGGCGGCCGAGTGATAAAGGACAAGCTGTTCTTCTTCAGCAGCACTGAATGGACTCGCATTCGCAGCGCAGGTGAGGTCATCAGCCTCGTTCCTACGCCGCAACTGCTTGCCGCCTCGAATGCAAACACGAAAAACTACTTCAACGCGTTCCAACTCGTGAGCCCGATTAACGGCGCTACGTTCAGCGTAGCCCAGGTGCTCGCGAATTTCGGATTGCCCGCAACGGGCGCGTTTGGAAGTTTACCCGGGGGGCTGCCGGCTTTTGGCGAAGTGCGAGCAACCAGGGCAGCAGATTTTGGCGCGGGCCTTCCAGGCAACGACTGGCAGACAGTCGGCCGTCTTGACTACAACTGGAGCGACAAGACGCAGATATATGTCCGCGGAGTGTACGAGCAAGGGTCAACCCCGCTTGGCACGATCAGTTTCAGCCCGTACCAGGGTTTCAACACCGCACAGACTACCGGAGACCAAAACTACCTTGGCAATGTGACGCATTCCTTCTCGTCCAACATTGTTTCTCAAACGAAGGTGGTCTTCAATCGTCTGCGAAACGGCGACCAACCGCTGGGTCAGCAACCACTGGTACCCACGCTATACTTCACCGATCAAGGGGTGCTGTCCGCGTTTGGTAAGTTCTTCAGGTTCCCGGGATATCTTCCGACCACTCCTGGGAACGGCATTCCATTCGGCGGTCCTCAGAACTTCCTGCAAGCATATGAGGACGTGAGCTGGACGCACGGAGCTCATACATTTCGATTCGGCGGCGTGTACGTCCACATTCGCGACAACCGAACGTTTGGCGCGTACGCGTATGCATCGTCCGTCCTGGGCTTAAACGCAGGGTCGGCGTTGAACAACTTCATAGCAGGAAACCTGCGCAGGTTTTCGGTTGCGGCATTTCCTCAAGGGAAGTTCCCCTGCCACAATGACGTGAATACGGGCGCCACGATCGTGACTCCCGACTGCACGCTGACCACTCCGCTGGCCGAGCCGAATTTCAGCCGGAGCAATCGCTATCACGAGTGGGCGACTTACTTCAACGACTCGTGGAAAGTTAAACCGCGCCTGACGCTCAACCTCGGTGTGCGTTATGAGTACTACGGCACTCAGCACAACGCTAACCAGGCGCTTGATTCAAACTTCTACTTCGGCCAGGGCAACTCAATCCAGGAGCGAATCGCAAATGGACAGATCCTGCTGGCCAAGGACGCTCCGGGCGGCAAACTCTGGGCGGTGGATCCGAATAACTTCGCTCCGCGACTCGGAATTGCCTGGGACGTTTTCGGCGACGGCAAGATGAGCTTGCGAGGCGGCTACGGCATGGCCTACGAGCGGAACTTCGGAAACGTCACTTTCAACGTGATTCAGAATCCGCCGAATAACGCTACCGTTCAGTTCAATGCCGGTACGGACGTTGCGACGATTCCGATCACGCTGGACAACCTGGGACCGTTGGCGGGAAGCGGCGTGAACAAACCATTCGCTCGCGTCAGCTTACGCGCTGTCGATCCGAATATTCGGAACGCGTATGCGCATTTCTGGAGTGCGGCGATCGAGCGGCAGCTCCCCGGTAACTCGATTGTCTCGATCGAGTACTCGGGATCGGCAGGCCGCAACCTCTACTCGATTGCCAACATCAACCGGATAGGCTCTGAAAATGTTTTCCTGGGCAAAGGGCCGACGACGGATTTCTTCGGGGATGGCCGCCCGCCTCAGGGGTCTGGCCGCCTCAATAACAACGGCGCAGCCGCCATCAACTTCCGCGGAAGCGACGGCCGGTCTAACTACAACGCGATGATCGTGTCGTTCGATACCAGCAAACTCCATAACCTCGGACTTCGCTTGGGGGTGAGGTACACTTACTCCATAACCAGGGACAACCTCTCCTCGACCTTCAGCGAAGATCAAAACGGCAACTTCAACCTGGGGTACCTCGATCCGTTTAACCCGAACCTTGATTATGGCTTCTCGAACAACGACGTACGCCACAGGTTTGTAACCAACTTCACCTGGGACATCCCGTCGCCAAAGTCGGCTGAGGGATGGGTGAAGCACGTAGTCGGCGGATGGGAGCTGACCGGGATTTACGTCGCACGAACGGGTGCGCCCTTTAGCGTCTTCGACTGCACGAATGCAATAAACGTTTGCAGCCGGGCGATATTGGACGGCCCAGTCAATCTCAGGGGAAGTATCAACCACGACTCGATTGGGGTTGGCGATACTCCTAACCGCTACAAGTACATTGATCTGAGCGGGCTGACTCCAGGCTCATTCGTCGACTCGAATGGGTTTGCCGAGTTCGCACCGTTCCCGTCCAATATGAGCAAGCGCAATGCGTTCCGAGCTCCCGGAGTCTGGAACCTTGACGCTGCACTGTACAAGAACATCCAGGTCAAGGAAGGAATGCGCATTCAGTTGCGTCTTGAGACCTACAACCTCTTGAACCACGCGAACCTTTTCGTCTCGGGTGGCGAGGCTGAGGTCAACACTGGATTCGTGCCGGCATCTTTCGACGGCCGTCGCAACATCCAGCTCGCTGGCAAGTTCATCTTCTAGTTTTCGCGCAAGCGAGAACTACTCGGGGGAGCCGTCTGGCTCCCCCTTTCTGTCTTTTAGGGCCGATAATCTATCGAACGCCGGGCTCGTGTAAATGAGGTAGTGGGTATTAGCGTGTTGCCGGCAAGCAGTCCTCTGCGTCCCCGGCGTCCTCCGTGGCTTTTCCTGGTCAGTGGCTCGGAATCAACCGCAGAGGACGCAGAGGGAAACGCGAATGTGAGCGAGCAAACACACTATCACCCACTACCGTAAAGGAGGAGCTATTGAGCGAAAAAGCTGTGAGGTGATAAGCTATGGTTCCTGCCAATCGAATCTCTTACTTGAATGCGAGGACGAGTTATGAAGGAACTTATGCGTTTTTGTTTTGCGCTGATATTGCTTGCGCTTTTGTCAGCCACTCCTGTCGCCCAGGAAAAAGACAAGCTGAGCGGCGCCGAAATCATTGGCAAGCATATCGCCGCAGTCGGTGGCCGCGCGGCGCTCGGGAAAATCAAATCGCGGGTTGCCATCGGTACCGCTAAGAAAGACAGCGATTCAGCCATTCCGGTGGCAATCATGTCCGAAGCACCCAATCACCTGTCTGCCATTTATCAGTTCGAGGGCTACAACTGGTATCTGGTCTTCGACGGCAGCAAGCCCAGCGTGCGCCCCGCGCTGACTCGCGCGGCCGCTCCGATCACGCACAAGTATGAGGAGATGCTGACATCCGGCACGATGTTCAATGACATATCCTTATTTAATGTTCTCAATCGGGCGGAGTCTGGTGAGATCACTTTCGAGGCGAAGGGAATGAAGAAGGTCAGGGGACGGCAGGCATATGTCGTCGAGACTAAACCTGGTAACGGACCGCCAGTGCGACTCTACTTTGACGCGGACAATTTTATGTGGCTGCGCACCGATTACGGCAGCGTACACATTACGAAGGACCTTGGCGGCTTCACAAATGCCGTTGGCCCAAAGGACGAAGAGACCACGTTTGACTTTTACGTGGAGACGTCGGATTTCAAGGAGGTCGACGGAGTCAAACTGCCATTCAGGTTTGAGATCGTCGCGACAGCGCCCATTCTCAAACAGAAGAGCGTAGGCACCATAGTAGCGACGATAAGCGAGTACCGGCACAACATCTCGATCGATCCCAAAATGTTTCAATGAGCGGCCCATCTCCGGTGACCGCAGACAACGATAGTGAGCAATCGAATTCTTTCATACGTGGGATTGGCGGCCTTGATGGCGGCCGCAATCGCGCTCACCTCCGGTGCTCAACCGCCCACGAGTAAAGTCGGTTACATAACCTACGATGAAGCTCGCCCGATCGTTGAGGCTCTTGCCGACGTAATGCCAGCCGAGCTGCGCGCAGCGAGTTCCCGCGACCTTGCATCGATCTGGCCAGGCTGGGTGGCACGCCGGGATGCCGAGATTCGCGCGCGACTTGTTCAGGGAGACGAAGACTCCCTCGTCAACTTTCTGCTCTTCGGTACTTCCTTTACAAGCAAGCCTCGGATAACGCTCGAGGACCTCGCGAGGTCCGGGGCAACACATTCGTTCGGCTCCGACCATTCGCCCGAGGCAAATGCCTTTTTCCAGATAATGCAAACGCGAGCCATTGACTTGATCCGGGAGATCGGCGCGCCGGCTGACAACGAGCGGCTGCTTTTCGCGCGGCGGTTGCTTGAACGCAAAGGCTACGAGATCAAGACCGAGGCGGGACGCAAACGCGCCAGGGATTATCTGATCTCCAGCCTTGGCCGAATGCTCAACGAGCACGCAAGCTATGGCAGGGTTCTCGAATCCGCCAGGCTGTTGGGCGACCCCTCGGCGGAGTTTGCTGAGCGCTCCAGGTTATACGCCACGCGTGGTCTGTCTTCCGATACTTCGCTTCTTCCCAATTTCGCAATAGAACGAGCGCTGTCGTCTCTAAAGGCTCAAGGCGCGCTTGCGCCGGGAAGCGTTCATCGAGTTGGAATAATTGGTCCGGGTCTTGACTTCACCGACAAGCAGGACGGATACGATTTCTATCCGCAACAGACCATCCAGCCATTCGCAGTCATCGATTCGCTCGTGCGGCTGGGACTCGCGCGCAGCAACGAATTGCAGGTCACGACTTTTGACCTCAGCGCGCGCGTGAACGACCATCTTCACCGGGCCGCCTCGAACGCACGTCGTGGGATACCTTACACGATTCAGTTGCCAAGAGACGCACAAGGTCAATGGAAGCCCGAGTCGATTGAATATTGGACGAAGTTTGGAGATCGTATTGGCGCGCCGGCCCGCCCGGTCCACGTCCCCGTTGGGTTGAGCGATCTGAAGATCAGAGCGGTCCGAGTGCGCCCGGACGTTGCGTCTCGAATCACTCCTGAAGACGCCAACATCGTTCTCCAACGGCCCGAGCTGCGAGCCGATCAGCGTTTCGATCTTCTTATCGCGACAAACATTCTCGTCTACTACGATGTGTTCGAGCAGAGTCTCGCTCTGGCCAACGTCGAGAGAATGCTGCGGCCGGGCGGGCTCTTGTTGTCCAACAATGCCCTGCTCGAGCTGCCTGGTTCCCAGATGCATTCAATCGGCTACGAGACCGTAGTCTACTCGGACAAACCGAGTGATGGTGATCACATCGTCTGGTATCAACGCGCAGTTGAAAAATAGCAGACAGGCAAGGCTTACACCCTTCACGCAAACTCGTTTTCGTGGTAATATGCACTCGGTTTTTCCTGACCATTCCGACGTTCATTTCAAACGACCTTAATCTCGCAGAGGAGGTGAAAGATGAAAATCTCTCCGTTCACTCGCATCCATCCAACTCGTTCTTTCGCCGGATTGTTCCTTGCGACCGCAATGTTGACTGTGCTGTCAACGTCAGAGGCTCGCGCGCAAGTCGGCGGCATCGATTCCGACCCCGGCGATCCGGGCACCGGTGGCAAGAACACAATTCAAGGGTCGATCTTTCTTCCTGGCGGGCAGCGCCCGGATGCGCGTTTCAAGGTCAAGCTCACAGGCCTTGCTTCAGTGGAACAGTTTCAATTCTCGGATGACAGCGGCTCGTTCACCTTCAGACGTCTCCAGGGCGGCCGTTACACCGTCATCGTGGATGCCGGAAGAGACTACGAAATAGCCAACGAGAGCGTCGATATCATTGAGCCGCCTCGTAGACGGAATGAGCCGGGTGTCACCGTTCCGATTCACATCACACTGCAGCTACGAGGAAGTAAGTTGGGGACCCTGGGCACCGTCGACGCCCGAACGGCCGCCGTGCCCGACGCCGCAAAGGACCTCTACAAACAGGCGATGGAATCGGCCAAGTCCGGCGATCGAAAAAAAGCGATCGAGGAGCTGAACAAAGCGCTGGAAATTTATCCGAATTTCATGTCCGCCTTGACTGAGCTCGGCGTGCAACACATGCAGCTCAAGCAGTGGGACAAAGCTACTGACGCGCTGCGCAAGGCCATCAAGATCTCGCCTGACGCCTTCTATCCTCATCTCAACTACGGCATCGTTCTGGTGCAGGTGAAAAACTATAAAGACGCAACTTCGGAATTGCGATTCGCGGTTCAAAAGGACGGCACTTCAGCAGTCGCGCAACTCTATTTGGGTCGCGCCCTGATCAACGTCGGACAATACGACGCAGCCGAAAGCGCCCTGCGCCATACGATAACGATTGGCGGCAACGGCGATGAAGCCGTCGAGGCGCACCGCTATCTGGGCGCGGTGTACATTGAAAAGCGTGACAGCGTGCGCGCCGCCGATGAGTTGGATACCTACCTGAAGCTGGCGCCAAAGGCAAAAGACGCCGAGCGAATTCGAAGCATTATCAAGGACCTGCGAAGCCAGGCTTCCTCGAAACAGAGTTAAGCAATCGACTATTGAAGAGCTTCCATCACCCTCTTTCAAATAACCGGCAAGCTGGCGGGCAGGAAAAAGAATGCAATCGCGAAGATCAAGTAGACTGCAAGCAGGCAGCGCGCCATCCATCCAGGAAGTAACTCTCGCACGGTGCCTCAATTTGGAGTGCGGCGGCAAGGTACTCCGCGACGCCGCTTTCCGTTCGCGATAGATTCAATCACTAGCCAAAGCGGCGTCGCGGGGTACCTTGCCGCCGCACTCCAAATTAAGGCACCGCCAACTCTCGCCGACGAGCAATCCAAATGAATGGACATTTTCCAAATTTTTGACAACATCAATGCCACGGGCAAGACACTTCGCGACACTAAAATTACATTCTAAGTTAAACAAGCCGCAATGTTAGCCTGATCGTTCCGATAGATAGCGTTTGGGTATATGAGTTGCCTCAGAACAAGAGCCGAACAAGCGCCTCGATCGACGAATGGCTCAGGCCAGTAACGATCAAGGGGCCCGTGCAGCAGTAGGACGAGCAAAGGGCTCAAGCGAGAAGTAACAAGAATCCGTGGCATTCTGCTTTATGGTTAAGGCGTCTCTTCCCAACTCCGCGTCATATCAAACTAGCGCAGAAAGTTAACGACCGCTCGGTCGTTCGCAAGTCTTTACTCGCTTAGTCACTCCGTTCTCGCAGAGCGATTAGACTCGAAAACAAACTCTCCAGATGAACCGGAGAGTTTCAGCGTGGTACTCAAGATGGCGAGCAAACAAAGCTGGTCACTGATCCAGGGTTTGGTAGTTTTCGCCATCACCGTAATTTGCCGGTTGTCATGGGAGAGCCGGCATCGCTGGCGGCCAAGAAATCAGCTCTCGTCCCGTGTGTGAGTTGTATCTTACATAGCTGCCCTAACTGTCAGGAGGAAAGTAATGAGTAGAAGAATCAAGAAACTCTCCAGTGCGATCGTTGGCTTCGCGCTGGTGCTTACGATGATTTCACCGGCGTTCGCGCAACAAACGCTCGGCAACGTCCGTGGCGTTGTGCGAGATGCGGCCGGCGGAGTAATTCCCAATGCCAAAATCACCATTCTTGAAAAGAGCACCAACAAGTCCACAACCGTGATCAGCTCAGATAGTGGTGACTACGAGTTCAAGAACTTGCCGGTTGGGGAATACAAGATGACCGTTGAGGCAAAGGACTTTAAGACCTCGACGATCGATGACGTGCGCGTGCAGTTGAACCAAACGACGGACGTGCCGACCAACCTGGCTCCCGGCCTCGCAACAGAAACGGTTGACATATCTGCTGGCGGAGCTGAGTTGATTGATAGCACGACCACCAATCTTGCCAAGGGATTCGAAGCGCGACAGGTAGTCGAGTTGGCGCAAACCGCCTCCGGCGCCGGTATCTACAATCTGGCTCTTATCGCGCCGAATGTTACCAGTAGCGGCGGCATCGGAGTGGGCACCGGCGGATCGATCGGCGGCCAGCGTCCCCGAAACAACAACTTCGTTGTCGACGGTGTCGACAATAACGATAAGGCGGTCACCGGGCCGCAAGTCTATGTTTCTCCCGAAGCCGTGGCCGAATTCTCACTGTTATCCAATCAGTACTCTGCGGAATTCGCGCGTTCCACCGGAGGGCAGTTCATCACGATCACTAAGAGCGGCACGAACCAGTTCCACGGAACAGCGTTCGCGTTCTTCCAGAACAGACACCTGAATGCTCTGGACACGCTTCAGAAAGCGAAAGGGATCACACGCGACACCGACATCAGCGATCCCTTCTCGAATCCGCGCTCCGACTTTGGCCGTTTTGGCGGCAACTTCGGCGGGCCGATCATAAAGGACAAACTGTTCTTCTTCGGGATGTATGAAAGACAACAAACGGGTTTGGCGGCGAGCCCCGGTGCGATCTCGACGCCGACCGCGCAGGGCTTTGCCTTACTCAGCGGCATCCCGGGCCTTTCAAGCACCAATCTGGGCATCCTCAAGCAGTATGTGCCGGTCGCGCCGTCTGCGAACGGCGACACGGCCCACTATCCGGTTGTCGGCGGTGTTCCTATTCCTATAGGAGACGTCGCATTCGCAGCACCCAGCTTCAGTTACAATCACAACTTCATTGTGAACATCGACTACAACATGAGCGACAAGACCCAGATGAAGGGCCGCTACATGTTCAATCAGTTCCGCGGTATCGACATCGCGGCGAGCTTGCCCGCGTTCTTTCAGCCAATACCGTTCGACACCCGGTTGGCGTCGTTCACGCTGTTGCATACCTTCACTCCTACGCTGACCAATGAGCTGCGTCTTGCGTATAGACGATCTGTCAGCGAGACTCCGGCCGGCAATTTTTCCTACCCGGGTCTCGATGCATTTCCAAACATCGACCTCGACGAGCTCGGTCTGGCCATCGGACCGGACGGAAATGCCCCGCAGTCGGGCATCGAGAATAACTATCAACTGGTGGACAACGTCTCGTATTTGAGGGGCAATCACTCCTTCAAAACCGGCGGCGATTTCCGCAAGCTGATTTCGCCACAGACTTTCGTCCAGCGTTCACGTGGCGAATACGAGTACACCGATCTCAATGACTACCTGCATGATTTGAGCGGAGACTTCAACGAGCGGACAATTGGCGTCTCGCCGTACGAGGGCAACCAGAAACTGCTGTTCTTGTTCGGACAGGACGATTGGCGAATCAGGCCGAACCTTACGCTTAACCTGGGTTTGAATTACGCTTATCAGGAAGTCCCTTTTAGCGCGCGGCAACAGACGGTGAACTCGATAGCCGACGTCCCGGGATTGATCACCTTCGGTGAGCCAAAGTCACAAAAGAAGAACTTCGCTCCCAGGCTCGGCTTCGCCTACTCTCCGAACTACAAATCGGGGCTTCTCCACACGATCTTCGGAGATGAGGGCAAGAGTTCCATTCGAGCAGGTTTCTCGATGGCCTA
>DATNBZ010000144.1:0-18489 GCA_035607285.1 Blastocatellia bacterium
TGGAACACGCAGTGGGCCTTTGCCGGAGTTCGTGACCCGGAGCAAAAAGAGTTCGGTCTAGCGCACGGTTATGATGACGGGCGATGGGTCTTCAACGGAGACACGTCGAAAGTATCCGGGAAGATAAAGTCGATTCCCGACATCCCGATCACGGTCATGTCGTATCAGGAAACCTCGCTTCGAGTGTTGCCCCGGAACGCGCTGCTTCCTGACACGAAAGCCTTTCAAGACAAGTCCGTTCGTGAGAGATGGAACGACTACGGCATAGGCTTGTTGTTGCAGGGCGACATCAAGGGCGCCGAAGCCGCCTTTCTAAAAGTGACCGAGATGGACCCCGAGTACGCCGACGGTTGGGTAAACGTCGCTCGCGCTAGAATTCAGGAAGGCAACATGGAAGCGGCCGAGCAGATGCTGACCAAGGCGCTTGAGGTTAATCCTACACTTGCGAAGACGCACTTCTTCATGGCGACCGCCATCAAAACGATGGGCCGTTATGATGAGGCGCTCGAGCACCTCCGTATTGCGGCGGCGCAGTATCCTCGCGATCGAGTAGTCCAAAACCAGATCGGCCGGGTGCTGTTCCTTAAGCGGCAATACGGCGAGGCTATCGCTGCGTTCAAGGACGCCTTAAAGGTCGATGCCGAAGACTTGCAAGCACATTACAACTTGATGCTCTGTTATCAGGGCCTGGGCAATGGCGAACTCGCGGCGCACGAGCAGGCGCTTTACAAGCGCTTCAAGGCTGATGAGTCTGCCCAAGCGATTACCGGCCCGTATAGACAGCTTCATCCGGATGACAACAACGAGCGCCAACAGATTCACGAACACTTTTCGGTGACCGTCGAGTCTAAGGTAAGAAGTCAGCGGTACCCTAATTCCAAGTAAAGAACGGCGGGAGAACGTGACTTGAGTCACACCCGATCCTGGATTTGGAACGCACCGGCGGTAAGGGATAACTAAGCACTATGATGCGGATCGATGATTCAGATCTCCCGACCCGGAACAGCATTCTTGACATGCTCAGGACTATTTGTCCTGAGGGAGACTTGGCGCTTGATCCAGATGGAACAGTGCGCGTAAGAAGCGCGCAGGTTTGCACTGAAGAGTTTTATCAGGCACATCGCAGTTGCAGATGCATTTGCCACATCATCATGCTTGATAGGACAGTTACGATTCGGATAAATGCCGCGCGAGCGGCGGTTGGCAAAGGAGGCATGACCGTCGATGCCAACGCGGACGATACAGCCAATGGCACCGGATCAGATGAGACGGTATTCGTCGATAACCGCAACCTCTTTCCTCAGCCAGATTGGATTATTCTGGCCCACGAACTCTGTGGGCACGCGCTGCCTGGTATGCGAGGCAATCATCCGGAATGGAGGCCCGGTCGTCCTGGGTTCACTCCAGACTGGCATAAGCGGGCGATAGAAGCGGAGAATGAAGTCAGGCGAGAGCACGGGCTGCCGCCTCGTTAGGCGGTTTCGGGTTTTGCGCCGCAAGAATAAAGGACGGGAGTAACATGCCGATCGCGAACTTGTTGACAATTGTTGTAGCGGTGCTCGCCGCTGGCCTCTGTGTTGTGGTTCTGGTCCGCCTTCAAAATGTCGCAACCAAGAAAGACATCGAGCAGCTTAGCCGCTACGCTCAGTTAGGACGCGCTAAAGTTCTTATCGAAAAAATGCAAAGCGTAACGAAGGGCGAGACAAAGGGTGAGATTGAACGCCTTCTCGGTAAGGCGGACAATCCGGCGGCCGATGAATGGTTCTATTATCTCGACCAAGACGCCGGGTATGTTGTTTCGTTCGACGGAGGCGGTCGAGTCGACGCGGTCAATTCCTGGAAGAGTTGAACAGATGGAAGGAGCTTTTTTCACTTCCCAAAATCTTGAGTCCATCGGAAGCTAAGTAAGCCCAACGTGTGTGAACTGAAATCATAGTTCTTACGTGAAAAGTCTTGTCAAGGCAGTTGCTATGCGAAGAAGTCTGATTTCCTATGGCCTAGTCTTCCTCATATTCGCGCCTCTCCTTGGCTGCGTGACTGCGCCATCAGCCGAGCAGTCCTCGACGGCGGCGAAGCAGAAAGAGTCTTCTGCTGATCCGGCGGCGGCTCAGGCGCAAGCCCCACAGGCCACCGAAGCGCCGAGGTACTCGGGGCCTATTCAGTTCACCGACGTGACTGCGCAGGCCGGGATCAGGTTCAAACATAACAGCGGGGCTTTTGGAAAGAAGTATCTTCCGGAAACCGTCGGCTCGGGGTGCGCATTCCTGGATTATGACAACGACGGCTGGCAGGATATCCTGCTCGTCAACTCGATGAACTGGCCGGACCACAAAGGCCAGAAGTCTTTTCCAGCGCTCTATCACAACAATCGCAACGGGACGTTCACCGACGTGACGAAAGATGCGGGGCTTGCGGTCGAGCTTTACGGACTTGGTTGCGCGATTGCGGACTTCGACAACGACGGCAACGTTGATATCTACATTACCTGTCTCGGCGCGAACCACCTGTTCCGCAATCTTGGCGGAGGGAAGTTTCAAGATGTAACCGCGCGGGCGGGCGTCGGCGATACGGGCTTCTCGACGGGCGCCTTGTGGTTTGACTATGACAAGGACGGCAAGCTCGATCTGTTCGTTTGCAATTATGTGGAGTGGTCAATCGACAAGGACCTGTACTGCACGCTCGACGGCAAGAACAAATCTTACTGCACGCCGGAATCCTACAAAGGCCACAGCGCGACTCTCTATCACAACAAGGGCGACGGCACATTCGAAGACGTAACTCAGCGCGCCGGATTGTTCGATCCCACTTGCAAATCGCTTGGGATTGCCATGATTGATTTCGACAACGACGGCTGGATGGATTTGTTTGTAGCTAACGACACACAGCCCAACAAGCTTTATCGGAACAACGGCAACGGGACCTTTACCGATGCCGCGATGACCGCGGGGGTGGCGTTCAGCGAAGCCGGAGTTGCCCGGGCGGGAATGGGAGTGGACGCGGCGGATTATGACGGCTCGGGCCGCGCGAGCCTGATCATTGGAAACTTCTCGAACGAGATGATGGCTTTGTACCACAATGAAGGCACCGGGCTGTTCATCGACGAAGCGCCAACGTCGACGATCGGTCAGAACACGTTGCTGACCCTCACGTTCTCGTGCTTCTTTTTCGATTACGATCTGGACGGGCTTCAGGATGTATTCGCGGCGAACGGTCATGTTTCCGACGATATCAACACGGTGCAGCCGAAGGTCACTTATGCGGAGCCGCCGCATCTGTTTCGAAACCTGGGGAAGAAGAAGTTCGAGGAGGTAACGTCAAAGCTCGGCGCTGCGATTCAAAAGGCGATGGTTGCAAGAGGGGCTGCCTACGGGGACTTCGATAACGACGGTGATCTCGATCTCCTGGTCACTTCCAGCAACGGTCCGGCGCGTTTACTTAGAAACGACGGAGGCAATCAAAACAACATGATTCGCGTCAAGACGATTGGGGCTGGGTCGAATCGCGACGGCATCGGCGCGAAGGTAACCGTCAAGTCATCAACGGGCCGCACGCTATGGAGCATCGTGAAGACCGGCTCGAGTTATTGTTCGCAGAGCGAGCTACCGTTGACCTTCGGATTGGGTAAGGCCGAGAAGGTGGCGAGCATCGAAGTTATCTGGCCCGGCGGCCGCAAGGAGACGCTTTCGGATATCAGCGCCAACCAGGCAATCACGATTCAAGAAGGGAAGGGTGTAGTTTCAACACAGCCGATAGTCCTGTCTGCACCATAGCTTAATTAGCTTGTGGCTTTCGCCAGTCTCACCTGCTCCTTGTTTACCCAAGAGCCCTTGGAGCCTTTGCGTTGAGTATTTGGCCGACGCAAAAAATTCGCGTTCACTCAAGTTTCCTTTGTCCATTAATCAGAACCGCGATATATTCCTATCTCGTTGGTCTCCCCGTTTGTGTAGCAGCATCAGCACCGTTGCGTGAACTCAATTACCGGTAGTGGGGTATTAGCGTGTTGCCAGCAAGCAGTCCTCTGCGTCCTCGGCGTCCTCTGCGGTTTTCCTGCTCAGTGGCTCGGAATCAACCGCAGAGGACGCAGAGGACGCAGAGGAGAAACGCGAATGTGAGCGAGCGACACACTATCACCCCACTACTCAATTACCCTCGAGGTGTATTGCCATAGATAGCGTGTTGGTCAGGCACATTACAGAAGAGGATGCGGAGAGCGCCGGCGAACCCGCTCTTCTTCATCAATTTTTCGAAAGGTCCGCTCGTAGGTGGCCTGACTGGCCCGCGCTCGAAGTGCCGCCTGGAAGCGGCCGGCCCAATCGGCGGATCGTCAGCTACGAAGAACTCGATCGCCAATCAAATATGCTGGCGGACCATCTGGCGTCCATCATAACTGAAGAGCGCGTTGTAGCGATTCTTCTTCCTCGGACAAGCCAATATCTCTTTGCCAGCCAGCTCGCGGTCCTGAAAGCGGGCGCGGCATATACCTGCATCGATACCGGCTCTCCAGATGAACAAGTACGCGACATCCTCAGAGACTCTGAAGCCGTAGCGCTTCTGACGGATGACGAAGGAAGGTCACGCGCGAACAGTTTTGGTTACGATTTTGAGAAAGCATTCGATGTGGAAGAGATCGTCTCGCGCGTCGACGATCGGACCAGCGCATCTCTTGATTCTTCGACACGCGATTGGCTGACGCCAAATAGCCTCGCGTATGTAATTTACACCTCCGGGACGACCGGCCGCCCAAAGGGCGTGATGATCGAGCATCGCAGCATAACGAACCTGGTGGCGTCCGACATCGCTGAGTTCAATCTAAAGCCGGGCGATCGCGTCGCTCAGAATTCATCATCGGCTTACGATTCCTCGATTGAAGAAACGTGGCTTGCTCTTGCGGCAGGAGCGACGGCAGTGATCCTGGACGACGAAACCGTGCGCCTCGGGCCGGATCTTGTAGATTGGCTTCGTCGCGAACGAATAAATGTGCTGTGTCCGCCGCCCACGCTGTTGCGAACTCTCGGGTGTGAGAACCCGGAGACAGACCTGCCCGACCTCGCGGTGCTTTATGTCGGCGGGGAAGCCTTGACTAGTGATGTTGCCGACCGCTGGGCGAAGGGACGCCTGCTGGTGAACGGTTATGGCCCGACCGAATGCGCGGTGACGTCGGTAAGAACAGCGGTCGCGCCCGGTGAACCGATAACCATCGGGTGGCCGATCCTCGGATTTCAGGCGTGGGTCGTAAATGAATCGCTCGACGAGGTCGAGGACGGTGAGAAAGGCGAGTTGTGCCTTGGCGGCATCGGGCTCGCTCGAGGTTATCGCAATCGTCCGGAACTGACGGAGCTGAAGTTCCCGGTGCATTCTCGTTTTGGACGCATCTATCGCACGGGAGATTTGGTTCACCGCGGGCCCGACGGCTCGTTCACCTATCACGGACGGATAGACTCACAGGTCAAGCTGCGGGGCTATCGCGTCGAGCTCGAAGCTATAGAGGCGCGTCTTGCCGAGTGTGAGGGCGTTCGCGAGGCCGCGTGCAGGATTCAAAAGGACGGTGCTCAGCAAACCCTTGCGGCGTTCGTCGTACCCGAGGATAGCTACGTGTTGTCTTATGACAACTTGAAAGCCTCCTTGCGAAGGGTCTTGCCGGCGTACATGGTGCCAACCCGATTCGCAACGCTTACCGAATTGCCCACGTCGATTGGCGGTAAGCTCGATCGTCAGGGCCTGCCGTCGATCGAGGTCCAATCGCGAGACAACGGGAACCAATCAGTCTCTCCGCGGAATCAGGTTGAATCGAGGATCGATGCGGCGCTGCGCGAGATCTTGCGGGTCGAGCAGATGTCCGTTCACGACGACTTCTTCGACGATCTCGGCGGAGACTCGCTCCATGCAGCGGAATTGATATCGGTGCTTCGGGATGATCCTTCAACCGCGTCGATAACCGTGCGCGATCTCTACGAGGCGCGCACGGTCGAAGCCCTCGCGTTGCGAGCGCGAGCGGCAGAGGGTGACATTGAAGGTGAGATTGAGGATCAAAGCCAGGCCGTGCCGCAGCGCGGCAAGCCGATGCTGGCCACTCTTGTTCAATCAAGCTGGCTCCTCGCCGGTCTCGTTGTCGCGTCCGCCGGAACCTACGTGGCGGGGTTTGAAGTTCTGCCCCGCCTGGTAAGCAGTCTGGGTTTGATTCCTTTTCTGGTCCTCGGGCCGTTCCTTATCTTCGCGGCGCTCGCGGTGTACACACCAATTGCGGTTCTGTTTGCGGTGCTGGTGAAGAGAGTGGTCATCGGCCGATATCGGCCGCTGCGCGCGCCGGTGTGGGGCGGCTTCTACGTTCGCAACTGGATCGTTCAACGGACTCTACAAATAATTCCGTGGCGGCTGATCGAAGGCACGGTCTTTCAGGTAGCCGCGCTTCGGATGCTGGGCGCGAGGATCGGCAAGCGAGTTCACCTTCATCGAGGAGTACAGTTGCTTCAGGGCGGCTGGGACTTGCTGGACATCGAAGACGATGTGACCTTGAGTCAGGACGCATCGATTCGATTGGTGGATTTCGATGAGGGCGACATCATCGTCGGCAGCGTATTTCTGGGCGCCGGATGCACCCTGGAGGTTCGCGCTGGAGTCGGCGGCAACACACACATCGAGTCGGAAGGGTATCTTACGGTTTCGTCATTCCTGGCGGATGGCGAACGGATTCCTTCAGGCGAGCGGTGGGATGGCATCCCGGCAAGACGCGCCGGCAAAGCGCCGTCGAAGCCCACGGTCCACTCCGGCGGGCGTGTTCTTTCACCGCTAAAGTACTCGCTAGCGCTTATTGAGGCGCGGCTTGGAATGGCGCTTTGTTTGGCGCTGGCGATTGAGCTGCCGACTGTGGCGGTGATGCTTGCTTATGGGATCGACGCAGACGACGCGTTGACCTGGTTGTTCAACCCGTCGTTCTCGCTTTCGCATCTAGCCGCCGGGATACTGTTGGCGGTTTTGCCGATGCCGCTTGTCGTTTTGCTCGAAGCCTTTGCGTCGAAGTTTATGGGAAGGGTTCAGCCGGGGGTAATCAATCGATGGAGCATGTCTTATGTGCGAGTGTGCTTGAAGACTGAGATGCTCCAATCGGCGGGCGAATGGTTGAGCGGTACGCTGATGTGGCCGGCGTGGCTGCGGCTTGCAGGCGCAAACGTCGGGCGCGGTTGTGAGATCAGCACAATTATCGACGTAGTTCCCGAGCTGATCGAAATCGGCGATGAATGCTTCTTTGCCGATGGAATCTACCTGGGCGGTGCGCGTGTGCATCGCGGGGCCGTTACGCTCGGCAAGACTACTTTGAGTGAAAACACGTTCCTCGGAAATCACGCGGTGATCGCGGCAGGCCAGCGGCTTCCTGAGGATATTCTGCTGGGCGTGTGCACCGTCGCGGACGAAGAACAGATTCGACCAGGGACGTCGTGGTTTGGACTTCCGCCGTTCGAGCTTCCTCGCCGGGAAATCGTCGAAGTAGATCGCCGCTTTACTCACGAACCGTCGATGATTCGGCGCCTCAATCGCTGGTTCTGGGAACTCTCGAGATTCGGATTGCCATTTGTTCCTGTAATGACGATTCCCGCATGGTTCGCATTGGTGGCCGCGGCCCAGTCGCGTGTGTCAGGTGCGGCGCTTACCATTGTAGTCGTGCCGCTTGTGAATCTGGCGACGATCGCTTTCTTATGTTTGCTGGTGCTCGCGATGAAATGGTTCCTGCTGGGCCGCGTGCGACCGGGAGTTCATCCGTTGTGGTCGTGTTGGTGCAGCCGATGGGATTTTCTGTACGTAGCGTGGGGCGTCTACGCAAGCGCCGCGTTGTCGTTGTTGGAAGGTACGCTTTTGCTGACCGTGTTTCTGAGAGCAATGGGCGCGAAGATCGGCAAGCGAGTTGTGCTTGGAGGCGGGTTCGCGCAGGTAGTCGATCCGGATATGCTTCACTTCGCGGACGGAGCGACGGTGAGTTGCCAGTTTCAGGCGCACACTTTTGAGGATCGGGTTCTCAAGATCGACCATGTGAAGATCGGGGAAGAAGCAACAGTCGGAAGCGCCGCGGTATTGCTTTATGGCGCGGACATCGGCACCCGAACTCGAGTAGCGCCACACAGTGTAGTGATGAAACACGAGAGCTTGCTACCGGGCCACTCGTACGCGGGGTTTCCCACGCGTCCGACCGGGCACACGTTTACGCTGGAGTCGTCATAGTCTAAGTGAGAATGGAATGTCGAGAGTGGTCAACGATTGTCCGTCAATCGTCTCAGCTTTCGTTTGAATTCCCTCGGATCCACTCGGTGCTTGAACGCCTTCACTCCGTTGATGAAGATCACCGGAATGTCATACCCGTACTGCTCGCGAAGCAGCGGGTCGTCGTCGATGTTGACCTCTTTCAGGATAAACTCACCTTCGCAACCCGAAGCGTTGATCGCGGCCTTCGCTTCTTCGCAGAGATGACAACCCGGCCGCGTGTAAATGGTAACTTCAGGGATGCTCTTCATACTGATTGCACGACCTCTGTTTGAGTTGTAGTGGGGTATTAGCGTGTTGCCAGCAAGCAGTCCTCTGCGTCCCCTGCGTCCTCCGCGGTTTTCCTGCTGAGTGACTCGGAATCAACCGCAGAGGACGCCGTGGACGCAGAGGAGAAACGCAAATGTGAGCGAGCAACACACTATCACCCCACTACCGTTTGAGTGCTTTGCTTGACAAGCTTTCAAGCGACATGCTAAAAACCGAGACACTTCATATTAAAGCAGTTCGGCAGTTGGTTCAGTAGTTGAGTTTCAGGCTCGATGAGAAACGTTCAGCAGAATTCATACAGTATAGGTCGGCGAGGCGCGCCTTGCGTTCTCGTTGAAACTTGTCGTTTTAATCGTCTCTCTTATGACGGACGCGATCGTGGAGACCTTCGGCATGGACACCGTTCAGGATGCGAACCAGAAAGTTGAAGGCGAGGAAAAGCAAACAGTAAACGCAACGGCAGAGAAAGAAACACCACCGGCGCAGAAAGCGCCAGCATCTACAGACAAACCCAAAGCCGCCGCAAAAGCTGCAGTCGGAACTTCGGCCGGCGCTAAGACGAAAACCGTCGAGAGCGAGCCCGCCGATCCCGTCAACAAGATGCGGCGAACCATCATCTGGACCGCCGTGGGCGGGTTTCTCGCAACCTGCTTCATGATGTTCCTGCGCTTCTTTCTTCCTCGAACAATCTTCGAACCCAGCACCATCTTCAGGGTTGGTTACGCATCAGATTTCGGCTTTGGAGTCGACACGAAATTTCAGCAAACATACCGCGTCTGGGTCGTTCGCAACGCCGAGAGACTCTTCGTGATCTACGCCCGTTGTACTCACCTGGGATGCACGCCTGACTGGAAGCCCAGCGAGAATAAGTTCAAATGCCCGTGCCACGGAAGCGGCTATACTAGTGAAGGGATCAACTTCGAAGGGCCCGCGCCGCGTCCGATGGACCGGGCGCACGTCGAGCTCGATCCAACCGGGCAAATAGTCGTGGACACGGCCCGGCTTTATCAGTGGCCGAAGGGTGAGCAGACTCACTTCGATGATCCCGGCGCCTTCCTCCCCGTGTAGTGCGAATTAGTGTTGTGTATCAAGTTGTGTATCATCGAATCAAAAACAGGCCGTCTGCGTTGAGCGTTAGGAGCTTAGCAAATGGAACCCGAAAAGCCTGATAAGCCTGAACTGAAGAGCGGCGCGGGCGTGACCGTAGTCGATGAAGCCCCGCCGAGCTTTAAGGAAAACGTAAAGGAAGAGATCGAACTCCTGAAGAAGAAGGCCACGAAGGAATCAATCCTTCAGGAGCTCGAAGACCTCAAGGACCCGACAAAGACTCAGATCTATAAGTCGATGTTTCGGGTAAAGCACGAACCGACGCCGCGTTCGCGTTCGCTGGGCGTGCTCACTAACGTCTTCCTTCACCTGCATCCGGCAAAGATCAATCGCGACGCGGTGCGCTTCAGCTACACCTGGGGAATGGGCGGCATCACGTTCTACCTGTTTATCGTGCTGACGTTCACCGGGATTTTGCTGATGTTCTACTACCACCCGTCGAAGGGCCAGGCTTTCCAGGACATCATCTATCTCGAGAACGACGTCCCGTTCGGCAAACTGCTTCGCAACATGCACCGCTGGGGCGCGCACCTGATGGTCATTACTACGTGGCTGCACATGCTGCGAGTGGTAATGACCGGCTCCTACAAAACACCGCGCGAGTTCAACTGGTCGGTTGGTGTCGTGCTGTTGGTGCTGACTCTGCTTCTGAGTTTTACAGGATATTTGTTACCAGACGATCAGCTCGGGTTCTGGGCTGTGACCGTCGGAACGAACATGGCTCGCGCGACTCCCGGGCTGGGACACGAGGGTCCGTTCGGAGCGCAAATGGGAATGTCGCCTTATAACGACGTGCGATTCGCGCTGCTTGGTGGATCGATCGTCGATGCGAATGCCTTGCTTAGAAGTTACATCTGGCACTGCATAGCTATTCCGGTCATCGCAAGTGTGTTGATGGCAGTGCACTTCTGGCGAGTGCGCAAAGACGGCGGAATATCCGGGCCTGCGCCAATTCAGCTCGAGTCGGAGATGAAGGCGGCCGGCGCAAGGTCGGTGAAGAAACGAGTGGGATAATTGCCGAATGCCGATTTTCGATTGCCGATTGAAGTAGGTACGGCCATCCACAATCGGCAATCGCAAATCGGCAATCGGAAATTGGAGAAATCATGGATTGGGGACAACTTTGGACGATCGGTTCGGCGCCTGACAACGTGCCCATTGTAGGGTTGCTCTTTCTGGTTCCGTTCTTTCTATGGCTGGGGCTTCATCAAGCTCGCCAAAACGATCGCCTGGCCGCTCAACTCGAAAGCGATCCAAAACTTGCCAAGACGCACCATCGCAAGACCTGGCCGTGGAGGCCGAACTGGTCGCGCGAGCTGCACGTCTGGCCGTACTTGCTGCGCATCGAGTTTCTTGCGGTGCTGATCGTGACGGTGGTTCTGTTTGTCTGGTCGATCACGCTGAACGCGCCGCTCGAGGAGCCATCGAATCCCAACCTCACGATGAACCCTTCGAAAGCGCCGTGGTACTTTCTCGGCCTCCAGGAGATGCTCGTCTATTTCGATCCGTGGATCGCCGGAGTTGTGATGCCCAGCTTGATGATCGTTGGGTTGATGGCATTCCCTTACGTGGATTCGAATCCGCTGGGCGTGGGCTATTACACCTGGAAGCAGCGCAAGGTCGCGGTGGGCGCGTTCTTGTGGGGCTTCATTATGTGGATCGCGTTGATTTTCATCGGCACCTTCATTCGAGGTCCCGGATGGGTGTGGTTTTGGCCAGGACAGACATGGGATCACAACGTCCAGCTTTACGAGATAAACCGTGACCTCCCGGACCTTGTGGGGATTACAGGACAACCGTGGAAGGGAATATTCGGTTTGCTCGTCGTGGCAGCGTTTTATCTGATTGCCGGACTCGTGATTCATATCCTGATCTCGTGGAGCAAGTTCGAGAAGAAAATTTTCGAACGAACGACATTGCTACAGTATTCGGTGTTTCAGTTCTTCGCGATAACGGTGCTGGTGAGCATGCCGGTGAAGCTTTTGATCAGGCAGGTGTTCCGCATCAAGTACGTGATGGTTACTCCGTGGTTCAATATATGAGGATTGCAGATTGCGGATTTCGGATTGCGGAATCCAGAAGGCACCCGTAAATCCGCAATCCGAAATTCGCAATCCGCAATCGACTTGGGGAGCTAGATGGCAGACACTACTCAAAGCGAGCAGTTAGAGAAGAGGGCGCCGGACGCGCCCGAGCCTGACCCGATCGCCGACCGCTCGATGAGCGGCGCGCTTTTGATCTCGTCGCTGTTGCTTGTCGTGACGCTGATCTGGTCGCTTTACGACGAGGTTGTCGGGCAGAGACCCTGGAAGGCTTATCAGAAGGACTTCGTCTCGAAGTACGGCGAATACCTGGACACTGCCAGGGAGCGCCAGGGCAAGTCTGAAAAGGAAGTCGCGAGCTCACCCGAATATCAGGAGCTCAATCAGTCGTACAAGGACGAGGCCGCCGCCGCCAAAGAGAAGACCGATCCCATTGATGCCCAGGTCAAAATAATCGACAGCAAGATTACAGCGGTGACGGAGCCGTTCCAAAACGCGCGCTCGTATATCGTCGCCCAGACATACAAACTTGAAGTAACCGAAAGCGAATCGGGGAAGAACAGCATTCGAGCGGACATCGAAAGGAAGAAACAGGAGAAGATCGACTTCAAGATGCCTAACGATGAGGGCAAGGAAGAATCGAAGTCGATGAGTTTCGTCGATCTCGATGCGCTCTACAACTCATTGAGGGACGAGAAAGCGCGCCAGCTCGCCGAGCGAGTTCAAACTACTCAGGCTCGCGACGCCGCGCAGAAGAAGCGCGACGAGTATATGAAGGACCACCTCGGCGGGCTGACCGAGCAGCAGGTGGTCTCGCTCCAGCAAAAAGTTAAGGACTTCAAGTTTGAGATCAAACAGATAAACGTCGGCGGCGTCGTTATCGACCGTTGCGAGTCGTGCCACCTCGGAGCGCGTGAGCCGATCAAGCTAACCAAAAAGAACATGGGGTGGACAGGCGAAGACGCCGGTGAGGACGCCGAGGCCACCGCATTCGTTTCGCACTCAGATCCTGATCTGTTGAAGACTCACGATCCCGACCGCTTCGGATGCTCGACTTGCCACGGCGGAAACGGCCGAGGCACGACCTCCGTCGAAAAGGGTCACGGCCGTTACGAGCACTGGCTCTGGCCGCTGTACTACAACGAAAACGTTCAGGCCGGTTGCAATCAATGTCACAGCCGTGATCGCGTGTTGCAGGGAGCTGACGTACTGAATCGCGGCAAGAACCTGTTTCAGGTGCGTGGCTGCGCGGGCTGCCATCGCTATGAGGCATTCGATCGTGAGGCGGACGCGCTCAGCAATGCGCGGCAGAGCATCAAGACGCTCGAGCTCCAGCGCGACGATCGCCGTCGCGAAATAACGCAGACAAGCGCCGCTGCCGACGCGGCCGCAAGCGACGAAGAAGCTACACAGCTTCGAAAAAAGGCTGAAGCGCTTCGTCAGATAATATCCCAGGTCGATGCGCGCATTGATGAGTTTGATATTCAGGCCAAGTACCTGATGCAGGACGTCAAGAAGATCGGTCCGAACCTGAAAGAGATCAAGGCAAAACTCCGCAAGGACTGGATACCGGTGTGGCTTTCGGATCCGCAGGCTTTCAGACCCGGCACCAAGATGCCGACATTCCGGCTGGAAGACGACGAGATCAAGGCGATCTCTGCTTTCCTGTGGCAGTCCGCGCTCGATGTGAAGCCGGCTACTCAGCCGCCGGGGGACGCGGCTCACGGCAGGGAGTTGTTCAAGACCCTCGGTTGCCTCGGATGTCATTCGATCAGCGGGCAGGCGATCGACATGGGCAACCAGGTGATCGGCGGTGACTTCGCCGCTAATCTTTCTCGCGTGGGTGAGAAAAATAACTACGACTATGTTGTTCGCTGGGTGCACAACCCGCGCCAACGGCTCGCGCCTTATTCACCCAGTCTGAAGCGCGACCTGATACCGGCTGATTACAAGAAGAAGAACCTGCCGTTCGTGTTCGATGACGATCATTCGAAGAGCCCGGTCGATGGCCGCGAGCTGTTGATCCAGAACATGACGGTGATGCCGGACTTTCGGCTCACGGATCAGGACACCCGCGACGTAGCGACTTTTCTCATGTCGCTGAAGCGGCAAGGCGTTGATTACCAGAACGCGTCGTATCTGGACGATACATCGCTAAAGGCTGACGGCGAGAAGCTGGTCAGAAGATACGGCTGCGCGGGGTGTCACGAAATCAAGGGCATGGAAGACGAGCAGCGAATTGGAACCGAGCTTACGCTCGAGGGCAGCAAGCCGATCGAACGTCTCGACTTCGCGCTGATGCAGCAGCCTGCGATGGCGGGCAAAGATCCAATGACCGGCGAAGACATAAGGCGGCCGGGCAGGGAAGAGTGGTATGACCACAAAGGCTTCTTCGAGAACAAGCTTCGCAGCCCGGGCATTTACGATAGAGGCAAAGTAAAATCGGCCGACGAACGGCTGCGGATGCCGAACATCTTCCTTCCGGAGAGCGATGTAACGGCGATTACCACGTTCTTGCTGGGTAGCGTTGAGACAAATCTTCCCGAGTCGATTCGGTACAACCCCGGCGGCCAGAAAAAGTCCGTTCAGGACGGCTGGTGGGTGGTGCAGAAGTACAACTGCATGGGCTGCCATAATGTGCTCGTCGGACAGGACTCGATTCTGATGGGCCTGCCGATGTATCAATCCGCCGACGGCAAAGAGCAGTTGCCGCCTCGCCTCACGAGCGAAGGCGCGCGAGTCAATCCGGATTGGCTGCTGCGCTTCCTGAAAGACCCTTCGCAGACCACTCCCGCTGAGAGAGCTTCGCTCGCGCAAGCAGTTGCTGGTCACGCGCAGGGCGCCGACGAATGGGCTGAAAGCACCGGCCTGCACGCGCAACCGGGGCTTAATCGAAATGGCGTAAGGCGATACCTGAAAGCGCGTATGCCCACTTTTAACTTCTCGCCCAACGAGCTTCAGGCGCTGGTGAACTTCTTCATGGGTTCTTCGTCCCAGGCACAACCTTACATTCCTGAGCGGCTCGATCCGTTGACTTCGGATGAGCGGGGAATGGCCCAGGCGCTGTTCAACTCGACTGCGGCGCCTTGTTTGAAATGTCACATGACTGGCGATCCAACACACGACGCGCGGGCGACTGCGCCGAACTTCCTTCTCGCGCCGGATCGACTGAAGCCGGCCTGGACTCGTCGCTGGCTGCTCGATCCTCAGTTGATCAGCCCCGGCACGTCTATGCCGTCGGAGCTGTTCAAACGCGACCAGGGGCACGATCGATGGGTCTTCAATGGGCCGACACCGCCGGCATTCCAGACTTATGAGAAGGACCACGTCGATCTGCTTGTGAGATATATATTCCAGGTTTCGCCGGGCGAACAGAAGCAGGCCGGCGCGGCGACTCCGGCTCCCGCTCCGGCGGCGGCGCCGGCAAAAACAGCAATGAGGGAGCGGAAGAATCGAAACTGGAAGAACGGCCCGGTAGCGGTGATTCGAACGCCCTAGAAATCTCTAACCTGTAGGGGCGTCCCTCCGTGGGCGCCCCTGCATGGTGTCCGGCAGTTCGGTAAGGAGGAGAGCCCACGGAGGGACGCTCCTACAGGTCTGGTTGAATCAAATGTGACGCTGAATTCTTACTACGGTGTAAGAGATAGACCGATCGTCACGGAGAAAGAGCAATGATAAAGAAAATAGGAATCGTTTGCTTGATGTTGACGTTGGCGACAGTGTTAATCATTGTCGGTTGCGGAAAGAAAAAGTCCACAACGGGCGAAAAGGAACCGGAGGGGACAAAGCCCGCATATGCGTCGAAGGGTGATGAAGGTACGATCACTGGAAAGATAAGCTTCGACGGCGCGGCTCCCGAGTTGAAAAAGATCGATATGAGTCAGGACGCCAACTGCGCAGGATCGGCCGGCGACAAGACTGCTGACGATCTGCTCGTTGCGGACGGCAAGCTCGCCAATGTGTTTGTGTACATCAAGGGCGGGCCGGTTGATAAGTTCAGCTTCCCGACGCCATCCGATCCGGTCGTATTGGACCAGCAGGGTTGCCGCTATCACCCGCGGGTGTTCGGCATCCAGGTCAACCAGCCGTTCAAGGTGACTAACAGCGACAACACGACGCACAACATTCACCCGTCGCCAAAGACGAATCCGGAATGGAACAAGATGCAGGCGCCAGGACAACCTGCGATCGAAGAGAAGTTCCACCGGCCCGAGACTCTGATACCGGTGAAGTGCAACCAGCACCCGTGGATGAAAGCGAGCATCGGAGTTCTTGCGCACCCATACTTTGCGGTCAGCGCCAAGGATGGCACCTACACCATAAAGAACGTTCCTCCCGGCACCTATACGCTGGTCTTCTGGCACGAGACAAAGGGCGAGCAGACGCAGCAGGTCACGATAGCCGCGAAGGAATCGAAGACCCAGGACATCACGTACAAGGCTGCGGCTACAGCCGGCGCGACATCCATGCAGATCGCGCCAACGCTACTGCTGCCGTAATGTGTATCGCACTGGTAACTATCCGCTGAGGAACGCCGATTTGATCGATCAAAAAGACAGGCCGGTGAACGATACGCCAACCCGTGGAGTCCACCGGCTTGCCATCATACTCTGTTGCATCACCGTCGCCTTGCTGGTCGCCGGAGCTCTGGTTACCAGCAATGAAGCCGGAGATTCCGTCCCGGACTGGCCGCTGTCGTTTGGGCGATGGCTGATCAGGTCGAATAACTTTATCGCCAATGTCCGGTACGAATACTCTCATCGGTTCATCGCTGGGGTTGTGGGATTCACCACATTGGCGCTTGCGATATGGACCTACTTCGCGGAACGGCGCAATTGGATGCGGCGGCTTGGACTGATCGCGTTCGCAGGCGTAATCGCCCAGGCGGTTATCGGGGGAATGCGAGTCTGGTTTCCTGAGTACAAGGCGCTGATCGCCGTACCGCACGCGCTGGTCGCCCAGAGTTTCTTCGCGGTTGCGGTGAGCATCGTGGTGTTCACTTCTCGAAGCTGGTGGTCGCCCCGTCAAATCAAGTCTGATGACAAGAGCCTGCCCTTGCGGACCCTCACCGGAGTGACTGTGCTCGCGGTGCTGATTCAGCTTGTGTTGGGCGCGGGCTTCCGGCACCAGGCTTTTGGCATCGCCCCTCATATAGCCGGAGCCGTGATCGTTACGGCTTTGATTGCGACGACCGTAATAACAGTGCTGCGGCGTCACAGGAGGGATGGCTACCTGGCGCGTCCAGCGAAGTTCGCGATCGCGCTTTTGATCATTCAATTGGGCCTTGGAATAGGAGCTTATCTTGCCAGGCTGGCCTCGGCGGGCGACCCTCAACCTCTCGAACCGATGATCTCGTTGACCGTTGCCCATCTCGTTGTGGGAGCCATGACCCTTGCGATGATGGTTACGCTAATGCTGAGGAGTCATCAGGTGCTGTCTCCGGCCCGCCAGGCGGTTTCCGAAGCAATCGAGTCGCGCAAGGTTCATTCGGCGGCAAGCGGATCGGCGGTATAACTAATATGGAATCAGTCGCAGAGATTGTGAGAAGCGAACCTGGCCTGACATTAGCCGGCAAACTCGCCGCTTTCTCGGAGCTTACGAAACCGCGTATCACTTTCCTGGTGTCGCTGACCGCGATGGCAGGTTTCTGCATGGGTTCCGCTGGCGGCATCGACTACCTCAAGCTGCTCAACATGTCGATTGGAATTGCGCTTCTGTCGTCCGGGCTTTCTACGCTCAATCAATATCTCGAACGCGATCTGGACGGGTTAATGCGGCGTACACAAGGAAGGCCGCTCCCTACAGGTAAGCTCTTGCCGTCAGAGGCGGCAATGTTTGGCATCTCGCTTTCAGCCGTCGCGACTACATATCTGGCAATCTTCATCAATCCTCTTTCGGCTCTGCTGGGTCTGGCGACGCTTGCGAGCTATCTGTTTGTTTATACGCCGCTGAAGACGAAGACGACTCTGTCGACGGTGTTCGGGGCGTTTCCGGGGGCGATGCCGCCGCTGATCGGATGGGTAGCCGCGCGAGGCCGGATCGGCGTCGAGGCGTGGATACTGTTCGCGATTTTGTTTCTTTGGCAGTTCCCGCACTTTCTTGCGATTGCGTGGATGTATCGCGACGACTACGCGCGAGCCGGGATCAGGATGTTGCCGGTTGTCGAGCCGGAGGGACGGGTTACGGGTCAGCAGATTATCACTTACACGTTGTTGCTGGTTCCCGTGAGCCTGCTGCCCGTTGCGGTTGGGATTTCGGGTCAGATTTATCTTGTTGGGGCCGTGGTGCTCGGGATTGGGTTCTTGTTTTTTAGCGCGAAAGCTGCGCTTGTCCGGACGACGTGGCAAGCACGAAAGCTGCTTCTGGCTTCGGTGCTTTATCTGCCGGCTCTGTTTGCGTTGATGGTACTTAATAGATAGGTTCGGCGTTCCGAGTTCAGCGTTCCGGGTTAGGAATCGAGGACGTGAACCCGGAACCAGGAGCTCTGAACGCTGAACCAAAAGAGGTGATATGGGCAAGATCACAGGCGTACTCGTCTTCCTTATTGCGATAGGGTCGGTGCTCCTTTTCGTCGGACAGAAAATGCTCTTCGGCTCGGTGCTTTGGTGGTTCCCCGAAGGCATTTCCGAGCACGCGCCGAGAATCGACGCGCAGTTCATGCGAACGCTGTGGGTGGTCGGCATCTCGTTCACCGCGGCCCAGGTCGCGCTTGGTTATGCAGTTATCAAGTTCGGCAGAAAAGGCGATGCGCGCGCGGTATACACGCACGGCAGCAACAAGCTTGAAGCGGTGTGGACGATTATCACCGCGGCGGTGTTCG
>DATNBZ010000213.1:0-9703 GCA_035607285.1 Blastocatellia bacterium
ACAATCCACCAACTGCGTTGGTGGGATTCGGGACAGCGCGCGGCGGGCTTGCTTTGTAGGTTGAATATGAACGATCCACCAACTGCGTTGGTGGGATTCGGGACGCGGGGGTCTCGGCCCTGGCTATTTTGATTGCCGCAACCTCGTACTGCGTGAACTCATTCATACCTCAGCGCTATCATTGGATCTACCTTGGTAGCTCTTCTCGCCGGGATGTAGCACGCCAGCAGCGCAACCGAGGTGAGCAACACAGCAATGCCCGTAAACGTCAGCGGATCAGTCGCGCCAACGCCGAAGAGCAGGCTCGACAGCACTCGCGTCAACGCGAAAGCCGCTGCCAGGCCGATCCCCAAACCGATCAGGGCCAGCTTCACACCTTGCCCGATGATCAGCTTCAGAACCGCAGGCGTTTGCGCTCCAAGCGCGATGCGAATGCCGATCTCGTTTGTGCGCTGAGTCACCGAATAAGAGATAACTCCGTAGATCCCCAGCGATGCAAGGATCAACGCAAGCAACGAGAAGACTCCCAGCAGCGTAGTCACGAAACGCCTCGGCGATACCGCGTGATCGACCAATTGCTCGAGCGGTTGAAACTCGCTGGTCGGCAAATTGGGATCGACGCTTCGCAACGCCGCCCTCACGCCGGGAACGAGCGAGTCGAGCGGCAGCTTCGCTCTTATCACGAGGTCAAGCGAACCCCAATCGCGGTTTTGAGCGATTGGAAAGTACATCTCCAACCCGCCCTTTTGTTCCAGCGCGCCGTGACGCACGTCGCCGACTACTCCGACGACCTGCCACTCGTCGCGGCCGTTCAAAGCTATCTGCCCGATCGCGTCCCGATCGGGCCAGAGCCTTTGAGCCATCGTCTCGTTTATCACGAGCACCTTCTGGCTGTCGGCGGTGTCGTGTTCGGTAAACTCGCGGCCGGCGCGCAATGGAATTTTCATTGTCCGTATATACCCCGGGCTGATCATGCGCGGATAAGCGATGGGGTAAGTTTCGCGCGTGTACGTTTCGCCTTTTGCTCGGACTCCCCAGGTCCGATTTCTTCCGAGCGGAAGACTGTCGGTCAAGCCGACGGACTCGACGCCCGGGATCGCCTCAACATTCCGGACGAGCCGATCATAAAGCGAGTCGAGTTGCGCGGGGGTTTCATAACGGCCGCCAGTCTCGATTCGCCAGGCCGCGGTCTGCTCTGGGCGAAAGCCGGGATCAACCTCCAACAGCCGCAGGAAGCTCCTAATAAGCAGACCCGCGCCTACCAGCAAAACACACGCGAGCGTTATTTCCGACACTACCAGCGTGCTGCGAATCCACGCGCTGCGGCCGCCCTCGCTGGAGCCACGGCTCGCTTCTTTCAAGCTTTCGTGCACGTCCCAACGCGAAACTTGAAGCGCGGGGACAATGCCGAAGAGCAGCCCCGTAGCCAATGCAGCCAGCACAGTGAAGATGAGAGCAGTTCCATCGATACTCACAGATTGCAGAAGCGGTATGCTGATGGCGCGGGTCGCCGCCAGCCAGCGAGTCGCCACAAATGCCAGCGGCAGCCCTAACGTCGCGCCACAACCCGCGAGGAGAATGCTTTCGGTCAACATTTGACGAACCAATCTCGAGCGGTCAGCGCCGAGTGCGACTCTGATAGCGATCTCCTTGCGGCGCGTCGTCGCTCGCGCCAACAGGAGGTTCGACAAGTTTGTGCAGGCGATCAGCAAGACACAACCGACCGCGCACAGAAGCACCAGGAACGCCGGGCGCAGACGGCCGCTGATTCGTTCCTGCAGGCTCGAGAGCACCGCGCCATTGTCGTTCCGCTCCGGATGCTGCTTTTGCACCTGCGGGACGAACACGTCGAACTCGGCTTGCGCGCTTTGGATCGTCACACCCGGCTTAAGCCGGCCGACTACCGCGAGTGTGTTTCCGTATCGATTGGTCTGCTCGCAGATTGGGAACGGCAACAGGAAATCTATTCGAGAGCCCGGGGAAAAGATCGATCCAAAATCGAACGACGCCGGCAGTACACCGACTACGGTGGTTGCCTTGTTGTTGAGAGTGATCGTCCGGCCGACGACGGCGGGATCCGAGCCGAAGCGGCGCGCCCAGAAACCGTGAGTCAGCAACGCAGCTTCTCTGCCGTTCCAAACGCACTCATCATCGTCAAAGTTACGGCCGATGGCCGGGCTCACCCCAAGCACGTCGAGGAAGTTTTGTGATACGCCGACACCGACGAGGCGTTCGGGTTCGCCGCTCCCGGTGAGCGTGTAGCTGTCGTAATCAAAGAACGCGAAATAACCGGCGAGGTCCTCGAAGGATTGATTCAGGTTGCGCCAGTCGGAGAAGTTTCCAACCTGGGTGGTGACTCCCGACAGATTTGCTTCCGCGGCCACGAGACCGCTGGCGGGCTTTGATCCGGAGCTTGCGATCCACACCAGCCGGCCGGGGTCGCGAAACGGCAGCGGCCGAAGGAGCAGCGCGTTCACGACGCTGAAGACCGCGGTGTTAGCGCCGATTCCAAGCGCCAGGGTCACAACCGCGATCAGCGAGAACGCCGGCTTGTTGATCAACATTCGAGCGCCGTATCGCAAGTCCTGCCAGATGGATTCCATCGGTCACCTCCAGGGTTCAGCTCAGACAGGTTTACACTGATGAAAGGTCGGACTCAAGTGAGTGGCGATTACAGCGAAAGCGTTTCAAGTCGGATAACCTCTGCGAGCTTTGCGGTCCTTTGCGTCTTTGCGTTGCGAATTCCCAAGCGGCGCGGAGAATACTCGACGCAAAGACGCAAAGGACCGCAAAGCTCGCAAAGGACCGCAAAGCTCGCAAAGGACCGCAAAGCACGCGAAGAAGGATTATTGCCATTGGAAACAAGCGTTTGTTAGTATTCCTTCTAGCTGCGGAGTCCACAGCTACAGCTCCCGACCCGTGCCGCCACCGTTAGGAGGACAATCAATGAAACCGAGGTCGCGCGTTGTAATTCTTATCGCGTTCATACTGTCCTTAATCGGTGTTGCAGCAGTTGCGCGAGAACTCGGAGCGCGCGAGGCCCGCGAGATAATCGCGCGATCGCTGGGACTGGATAAGCCCGATAACGTACACATCAAGAACATCAGCCGCACCGGGAGCGATGCCATTGTCGAAGCCCAGTTCGAGGCGGCGTTTAGATTTACTTCTGACAAGGACGGCAAGTGGCAAGCAGTAGAGGTGCGAACCGGTGATCGCAATTGGGAGTCGATCGAGCTTATCCGTACCGCGATCCAAAAGGAAAAAACGCTGCGCACCAGCGCGGACCTTCGCACCCTGGCTACCGCGCTTGAAGCGTACCGGCGAGACAACGGTTCGTACGTCGAGGCCGGCAACTGCGCGGCTCTGATCGACAATCTTTCTCCTAAATATCTCGTCTCTGTCATCAGGCTGGATGCCTGGTCGCGTGAATTCGATTACAAGGGAGAGTCGGCAAGCTATCGGCTGGCAAGCCTGGGACCCGACGGCAAGGCCGGCACCGGCGATGACATCGTTTTTGAGAACGGCCGGTTGATTATCGGAGCGAGTGAGTGACGCAAACCGCAGAACAGACTCGAAGCCGAGTCGCCGCCGCTCACAAGACCGCGCTGACGCTGGTACTGGCTTTCGCAATGAGCGTCGTTATATATGCCGGCGTTGGAGTCCTGGTCCTCGGCATGCGCAGCGCGAATCCGAGAGCGGATGTGCCGTACGCCTTTTACGGAGCAGCAGCGATACTCGCGATAGGCTCGATCATTATCCGGCGAGCGCAGCTTCACAGGATGAAACTCGAGGTAGTCGGTGCAACGCGAGGAGTCGAGGGACTGATCAAACATCTGTTGAACGCTACGATCCTGGCGGCTGCGATGGCTGAAATCATCGGAGTGCTGGCCCTGGTCGTGGCGTTTGTTGGCGGCAGTCAGAGTGATGTCATCAGGCTGGGTGTCGTGGCGCTGGCTGTATCGATCTACAACTATCCGAGGCGCTCGGCGTGGCAGCAAGTGGTCGACTACTATGCGGGAGCGAATGCCGCCGCCGGTCAGAGCAGTCTGGGTCTGTGACCGAATCACCCGCGAGGAATTGGAATGAGATTCAGGAAGGCGCGTAGAAAGGATGTGATTTTGAGAAACTACAGTATTAAGACGAGTGTCATCTTTGCCCTGGTGGCCGCCTTGCCGGTCACGGTTATCACGACCGCGAAACCGGCTTTCGGAGCCAGTTTCAAGGCTCAGGAGAACAAGCCTGCCCAAGCCGGCGACAAACGCGCGGAAGCGCTCAAGAAGTATCTGGAAGCGCAGCGGATGGATCAGGCGGGCAATTATCCCGGCGCGATTGCCGCTTACAAGGAAGCGCTCGCACTGGACCCGCAGTCCGTCGAGTTGAGAACAGCATTGGGATCGCTTTATCTCAAGAACCGCAATGTGATTGACGCGGAAACCCAGGCCCAGGAGGCGGTCAAGATCGCTCCCGACAACGTCGACGTCCGCAAACTGCTGGCGCGGATTTATCTGGCGCAGACCTTCGTCGGCACGACTATCGTAAAAGAAAAGGCGCGAGCGGCGCTCAAGCAACTGGAAGAAATCGCTCGCATAGACAAGAACGCAAAGATCGAAATCGGCGACGGAGAGCAGCCGGTTCTTTCAGTGGTTGGCAGCCTGTACTGGACGCTGGACGAACAAGACAAGGCGCTCGAAGCGCTCAAGAACGTCTCTGAAGGAAACTCGACCGCCGACCACGCGCACTATCAACTTGCGTCGCTCTACTATCAGAAAAACAAGTTCCGCGAAGCCGCAACCGCCGCGCGCAAGGCTTATGAGATCGATCCTAAATCCGCACAGTATGCGGGGCTGCTCGCGAAGTCGCTGTTGCGGGTTGGCCGCACCCAGGAAGCGCTGGATATCTATAAGAAGGCGATCGGGGTCAAAGACACTACGGGCAAAGACACCAAGGCCAAGCCAGCCGACGACAAGAGCGATAAGGATGATAAGGATGATGACAGTGGAACGTGGGTCACATCGCCGTTGCTGTTCGACTACGCCGAGGCGCTTGTGTATTCGGGGCGGTACGACGACGCCAACAAGCTGCTCGATCCGCTATTGAAAGCGGCACGCAAGGACACGCCGCTTTACCTGAACATCGTCAAGTATAAGGCTAATGTGTTACGGCGTACCGGCAAGCGCGAGGAGGCCGTGCAACTGCTGGAAGGCGCGCTCAAGGGTCAGGACGTATCCGACAGCATCGAGGTGTTGTATTCGTTGGGCGAGACCTACGAAGAGATGCTCCAGTTCGATAAGGCAGTTGCGACTTATGAGGACGCGCTCACATCGATCGTGAATCCCGACGGTACGGCGGGCGACCGGGAAGGTTCAAAGCAAGCCGCCGAGGTTGTGCTACAGCGAATTGGCTTTGCCTATCGCATGGCCGGGAAACGCGACAAGTCGCTCGAGACTTTTGAGCGCATGAAGAAAGTTGTGGGCAAGGACCGGCCGCGCGCAGATCAGCTAATCGTCGACACACTGATCAACGAAGGCAAGAACAAGGAAGCGCTTGCGGCGGCGACGGATGCGGCCACGCGATTTCCTGATGAGCGGTCGTTCAAACTCTATCGCGCGCAAGCTGCCGGCAAGCTGGGCGATATGACGACCGCGGACTCTACGCTGAAGGCGCTGCTGAAGAACGGGCCCGAGGATGCCGACGTCTACTTGTTCTGGTCGAGCGTTCAGCTTGATGCGAACCAGGTTAAGGAGGCCGAAGAAAGCGCTCGCAAGGCGACATCGCTCGACCCCAACGACATCGGTCCGCTGGTGACGCTGGCCAGCGTTCAGGATCGTGAGAAGAAATACAAAGACTCGGAAGCGACGTTGAGAAAAGCGCTCGAGATAGACCCGGACAACGCAACCGTGCTGAACAACCTCGGCTACTTTCTTGCGGATCGCAACGAGCGGCTGGCTGATGCGGAAGCGCTGATACGCCGGGCGGTGAACATCGAGCCTACGAACGGATCGTTCCTCGATTCGCTCGGTTGGTTGTTGTACCGGCAGAACAAGCTCACGGAGGCTCAGAAGTATCTGGAGCAGGCGGTTATCTATCAACAGCGCTCGGCGACGATTCACGATCATCTTGGAGATCTGTACAAGAAACAGGGACAGGCGGATAAGGCTCGCGCGAAATGGGAGGATGCGCTGAGGCTCGCGACCGAACCCGACGAGATCAAGAAGATCAAAGAGAAGTTAGGGAAGAAATAGGTAAGGTTCGGGGTTCAGGGTTCAAAGTTCAGGGTTCACGATATCGAGTTTTGGGTTGGCGATATCGAGTTCAGGTCCTGTACGGAGTTTGCTGACTTTCAATTAATGGAGTGTAGAGAAATCGGCGCCCCTGTACGGGCGGCCCTCCGTGGCCGCCCCTCCTTCGAAGGCGCGCCTCCTCACTAAGGGGCGGCCACGGAGGGCCGCCCATACAGGGGTGCTACAAAGTCACTAGTTACGTTATGCGAAGGACGCTTGGCCCATCCTTAATTTTCTTTGCGGCGCTTCTGGTGCTTGCACCGTTCGCCGCGCAGCGTGTGTGCTCGCAGCAAGGCGCGGGAGTGGCGGGCGAAGGGCGCACGACGCGCAACGGCCCTGCTAACACTCGATCCCGGACTCCCTCTCTCGGGTCGGCGGATTCTCCTGATGACGTAACGGCGCCTCGCATCTCGAGCCGCCTGATTCGCGAGATAGAGTCGCTCGAGCAGCAATGCTTCGATGAAGTGAACCGGGTTCGGCACAACAAGCGACTTCCGCGGCTCGCCTTCTCTGAAGACCTCCTGCCGGTGGCGCGGGCATACAGCCGTCGCATGGCCGAACAGCATTTCTTCTCGCACAACGATCCCGAGGGCCGCACGGTTCGCGAGAGAGTCGATGAAGCGGACATCAAATGGCGGATCGTAGGTGAGAACCTGGCTTATTCGAATGGCTACCTCAATCCGGTGATGGCGAGTGTGAGTGGCTGGATGGAGAGCCCCGGCCATCGCCGCAACATCCTCGAGCCGGACTACAACCTGACCGCGATCGGCGCCTGGATCTCGCCGGACGGAACGGTGTATTTCACTGAGATTTTCATCAAGCAGTAGTTAGCGGTCTTCTTCTAAACAACATACGGCCTTCTAGCAGTAATGCGTCTCCAATTCTCTATTATCCATGTCGCGGAAACACAAAGGGAGTCTTCCTCATCGTATTGTCATCGGCGAGAACATGAAACGTATTCGCAGGGCAGCACAGCAGATCCAAGCCAGATGGTATCAAGGCTGGAACGTTGATCCTTGGGATCCCGACATCGTTGAAAGAAGAAACCGCCGCTGGATCCTGGAGAAGATTAAGCAGGGCTGCGAGATTGTAGATATTGATATAGATCCAACAAGGAATCTGCGTAGCCGCTTTTATCAAATGGAGAAGCAAATTCTCAAAGACAAAGGTTATCCTGTCATCCCCTATGATAGAATCAGCAGCAAGTGAGGGAGCAACCGACAATGAATGAAATTGTAAGCGCTTTCTTCAGAATCTCTGCCGAGAAATTTCAATTTCTGGTTGATGAGTTTGGCCTTCGAAGAGGTGCAAAGAAATCAGAGAACGGACTGCATAGCGTGCGATACGAAAGGGAAAAAACCGCAGTCGAGATAGGTCTGGAGTGGCAAGAGCAGTACGTCTATGTAGAACTGTTCCGATTAATCAACGGAAGGATCAAAGAGAACCCGATTGTGATTCGGCCCGACAGTGAACTTACCGTGCACAACTTGGAAGACCTTATAGCAATAAGAGCTCCTAAGATGACTCTAGGCTCGGAGTACTTTGGTAAACCGATAAGCGTTAAATCGCTGGAACATATGCTTAGCCACTACGCGCGTGCACTAAAAGAGTTGGGCAGGGATGTGCTACGGGGAGACTTCGCTGTTTTCAGTGAGCTCGAATCGATAGTGAAGGGGAGGATTTCTCCGGCTGTCTCTACAGACGACCGAGCACCGGTTGCTCGGTCGCACACACTAAGCAAGAAGCACAGCATGAAGCCTACCGGTCGCTCGCAGGTAAGATGAATTTATGACGAAACATCCTCGATCCGGACTTCAGATTGACTGCGATAGGTGTCTGGATCACGTAGGACGGGACGGGTTACTTCACGTAGATTTTCCTCAAGTAATAGTTAGTTGCGTTGGTGTAGAATTCCGATCACACTGCCTCTAGTCAAAACTAGCTTATGGAGTATTTCCTTTGGAGTATTTCCTTCAAATTCTAGGGTCGATAGCTTCTATCGGTAGCATTCCTCTTGCGATTTACTTATACCTTCGAAGCCGTGAAGCCAAATACTTTAGATTACGTCAGGAAATTGTCAGGATTCTCTCATTTCAAGTTGGTGAGAAGCGACGGCTTATGCCGTTCGAAATTCAAGCAGTCATTGATTCTAAGCTTCGAGAGAACAAACTTAGAAGAAATTCAATAACCGTATACGAAGTCGTCGAGGATTTAGTCTGTGAAACAATCTCAAGTCCAATGTTGGATAGCAATAGAAAAGACGACATAATTCGGAACCTCAGGGAAATCCATCACCAAGGAGCCATACTAAATGCGATCCAAAACTACGGCATAACATATCGAGGTTTTCTTCAGAGTATTCAGAATACTGTAGAGCTTAGGCCTGAAGATTCGAGCGTTCTGAAACGAGAAGACGCTACAACAGAAGAGGTTGAGGCTCTTACCGAGAGTCACAAGACAACAGAAAGCGCCTCAGCCCTCTTTGGCTGGATTGCAGGGTTTGCTTCCGTTGCTGGGATTATTCTCTCACTACTCCAAATAGGGGTTGCAACTAGTGTCTCTAACTTCTTCAGTTCGAGTCGGCTCTTGCTCGACATTCTTATTGGCGTCCTTGCTACTATCACTGCTGTGACTTTGAGCTATTTGTATAGGAGAACGCTAGACAAGAGCGAAAAATACAAAGATAAAAAGATGCTCAAGCGTAATACTGATAATACCTGAACATTCAATCGTGAAGTAATTGCGCTCTTCATGCTCATCTGACAAATGGGTTTGACGGGAGCGTTGCGCAAGCCCCAAAACATCCGTTCGTCGTTGAGAACGGTCGTTTTTCGGAATTTCTTGAAAGACGAGCTTCACAAGACCAATCAGATGCGATCTTCCCTCCAAATCCAATCCTACGCCAAGATCAACTGGACTCTCGACGTGCTTTTCAAACGCGAGGACGGTTATCACGAGCTTCGAACGATCTATCAAACTGTTTCGCTTCATGATGACTTGAGACTCAGTGAAACCAGCGGCGCAATCGAAATAATCTGCGAAGACCCTCGAGTCCCTTGTGATGAAACAAACCTTGCTTTCAAGGCGGCGATGCTTCTGCGTGAAGCGACCGGCACTTCAAAGGGCGCGCGTATCGAGATCGAAAAGCGAATCCCCGTAGCCGCGGGCCTTGGCGGCGGGTCTTCTAATGCTGCTGCTACGCTTCTGGGTCTGATCAAGCTCTGGCAGATTGAGATTGACGACGGAGAGTTGATTAAGATAGCGGCGAGCCTTGGGTCGGATGTGCCTTTTTTCCTGATCGGAGGCACCGCGCTCGGCGTCGGACGGGGCGAAGAGGTCTATGCCATCGAACAAGTCCAATGCGAGCACTTGCTGCTGATCAATCCGGGCTTTGCGGTATCAACTCGCGACGCTTACGGAAG
>DATNBZ010000247.1:0-2916 GCA_035607285.1 Blastocatellia bacterium
GACGCCATCGAAGAGCAAGCAAAGAAACGCGGATACAAGTCAGTAACGAGAGTCATCTACGCTCGCGCTCGATTCAATGCTACGGCTCTCGCCAGGAGGCTAAACGAATCGGGCGCGGATGCGGTGTTTTTCCTCGGATCGACTCGGGAGCAAACATCACTTCTAAGCGAGGCCGACAAGCTCAAGTGGAATCCGTACGTATTGATGCCGAGCGCGCTGGCGAGTAAGGAAATCCTCGAGGCGCCGCTCGGATTCAAAGATAAAATCTTTTTGTCCTTTCCGTTTCTTCCTTCAGACCAAACACCAGACGGCATAACGGAGTTCCTTGCGCTGGCGGAAAAACACAAGCTGACAACCGGACATCTCGCGGCGCAGCTTTCCGCTTATTGCTCTGCAAAGATTCTGATCGAAGGATTGAAGCTGTCGGGTAAAGAGTTGAGCCGTGAGAAGCTCATCAGATCTCTTGAGGGACTTTACGATTTCGAAACCGGACTGAGTCCACGAATCAGCTACGGACCTAACCGGCGAATCGGAGCGTTCGGAGCCTACATCGTTGGTGTGGATCCGGCGCAGAAGCAGTTCATTCCGGCAAGCAAGTGGATAACGCCAGATTGAGCGATACGAAATTCAAACTGAGCAGGAGGAGATATGAAATCGAGAGTATTTGTTCTTTTCATCGCACTGATAATCGGTGGCTGTTTGACAACAGCACCATCCATCACCTCGGCAAACGGGGGCGTTCAGCAGAAAATCGACGCCTCCACGAACGGTTCACAGCAGACTCCCGCTCAGGCTGGCAAAGCGAAACAGGAAGACTGTGCGTGCGAGGCGGCCAACACACCAACGGGAACCGTGGGCTCGGTCAACGGCGTCAAGATTTCCATCGAGGATTTGCAGGAAGCCATAAAGGAGGAGGTCGCCGACTTGCAAAAACAGGTGATCGATGCGCGAAGCAGGGAGCTGAACCTTCAAATCAACTCGCGTCTGCTCGAAGCGGAGGCGAAGAAAAAAGGCACCACGGCTACCAGGCTGATCGAAAAGGAAATCATGAGCGCGGTCAAAGAGCCGACCGATGCCGAGGCGCAGGCTTTCTACGATCAGAACAAGAGCCGCGTACCCGGCCAGTTCAAGGATTTCAAAGCGCGGATCGTCGATTACTTGAAGGCGCAGCGCCAGGAAGAAGCCGCGAAAACTTATGCCGGCGAGCTCAGGGCCGCTGCGGGCGTTAAGGTTCTAGTCGACAAGGTGACGCCGCCTGAAAACCCCGCGGCCCGCGCGAAGGTGCTGGCAACCGTAAACGGGGCAAACATCACCCTGGGCGACATCGAGGATGCATTGAAGCCGTTGATCTATGACGTGCAGCGGAGAGTCTACGAACTAAGAAAGAACGAAATGGAATTGAGGGTCAACGACGTACTCCTGCAGCAGGTCGCCGAGCAGAGGAAGATTACTCCAAGAGCACTGGTCGAAGCCGAACTGACCCCGACAGTTAAGACGATCACCGATCAGGATGCCGAGAAGTTTTATGCGGAGAACAAAGCCAACATCGATGGCGAGTTCGCTATGATCCAGCCGCAGATCGTAGAGTACCTGCAAAAGAAAGAGCAGCGCAGGGCTGAAATCGTGTTCGCTGACAAACTGCGAAAGGGCGCAAAGATTGAATCGAATCTGAAAGAACCCGAGTCGCCGGTTTTTCAAATAGCGACCGATGATCAACCTTCAAAAGGCAGCGCGAATGCTCCGGTGACGATCGTTGAGTTCACGGATTACGAGTGTTCGACCTGCCAACAGTCACAGCCAGTGCTCGAAAAGCTGACCGCTGAATATGCGGACAAGGTCCGGCTAGTCGTGAGGGACTATCCGCTGATGCAACACAAGAATGCATTCAAGGCCGCCGAAGCCGCCGAAGCCGCGCGCGATCAGGGCAAGTATTGGGAGTACGCCGCGCTTCTGTTTCAGAATCAAAAGGCGTTGGAAGACGGAAAGCTGAAGGAATATGCAAGCAAGGTGGGTCTTGATCGCAAGAAGTTCGACGCTGAGTTGGACGGCAGCAAACACGCCGACAAAATCCAGCGCGATATGCAGGATGCAGTACGAGTCGGCGTCAGAGGGACTCCGACAATTTTCATCAACGGCCGTGTTGTTACGGATCGAACCTACGAAGCGTTGAAATCGGCCATCGAAGAAGCGTTGAAGGCTACGGCTAGAAAAGTTGATTCGCTCTAAGCAGATCGCCGCGAAAAAAAGTTGCTCATGGCGATTTGACTCTGCCTGCGGTTGAAATACCGCGAGCAAACGCGAGGGGCCGGCCGGGGCCACGGTTTGCCCCTCGCTGAATAGAGCCGGTAGATCAAACAGGAGTGACACGAACATGAATCGCAGTAGAAACACTAAACTCATTTGCGCGCTGCTGGTGATCGGCGTGGGTGTCATTGGTCTAGGTGGCACGAGCCAGGGTGTAGCGCAGAAGCGAGAAGCGAAAAGAATCGCGGCATACTATTGTGTGATGGATCCGGAGGTTAGGGCCAGTAAACCGGGGTCGTGCCCAAAGTGCGGGATGGCTTTGCGAGAGGTCAAGGAAACCGATGGGCTGCCTACATTGACCCCGAACACGGCCAACGATCCGGATGCGATCAAGGATTTGGCAAAAGCGGGATCGATTCCGGACGTCACCGTCTACGATCAGGACGGACATAAACTCAACTTTTTCAGCGATCTTGTTAAGGGCAAGACGGTCGCGATCAATTTTATATTCACAACCTGCACGACTATATGCCCGCCGCTCGCCGCGTCGTTTCGAAGAGTCCAGGTTGAGATGGGTGATCGCGTTGGAAGCGACATAAGATTGATTTCGATCAGCGTCGATCCGGTCACCGATGTGCCCGCCAGATTGAAGGCATTTGGCGCCAAGTTCAA
>DATNBZ010000032.1:0-17400 GCA_035607285.1 Blastocatellia bacterium
CCTCGGTAACCTGAGTGCCAGAAGTGAATACATAAGAGCTTGAACAGGGATGGACAGGATTCACAGGATAGGGAATGAGGCTCTCCCGGTAAAGGATCGAATGACATAGTCTCGCGGGTGCTGACCTTTGATTACATAGGAGCGTTGAACTAAACTCAGCTTCATAACCAGAACATAACCAGAACAACGGAGGCTTTATGGCAGGACAAATGGTTGAGTTCGCGAGCAACGGCGGAACTGCGAGCGGCTATCTGGCAATCCCGGCTGAGGGCAAAGGGCCCGGCGTGATCGTGATTCAGGAATGGTGGGGCCTGGTCCCTCACATCAACGATGTCTGCGACCGCTTCGCCGCGGAAGGTTTCGTCGCATTAGCCCCGGATCTTTATCACGGCAAAAGCACAACCTCACCCGATGAAGCAGGCAGGTTGATGATGGCCTTACAAATCGATGAAGCCGAAAAGGACCTGCGCGGAGCGAGTACGTTTCTTCTGGATCACGAAGCAACGTCGGCAGGCAAAGTCGGGACGGTGGGGTTTTGCATGGGCGGCGCCCTGTCGCTGTACACCGCTACGAAGAACGCTCAGGTGGGCGCGTGTGTGGTCTTCTACGGCGGGCATCCAAATGTTAAGCCGGATCTGCCGAACCTTCAGGCGCCGGTGCTTGGTTTGTACGCTGAGCGCGATGGATTCGTAACACCGGCGCTGGTGCACGCGTTGGAGAATCGATTGAAGGAACTCGGCAAGTCCGTTGAGATTCACATCTATCCGGACGCCGATCACGGCTTCTTCAACGACACTCGTCCCACGGTCTATAACGAAACGGTCGCAAAGGATGCGTGGCGCCGCGTGCTGGAGTTCTTTCGCCAACACCTGAAGTGATCCCGCCAACGTGATTCGTGAGCCGTACAGTTGCTTATAAGATTGTCACCATCGGATTTTTGGAAAGAAGCTCGACGAACCTCGCCAGGTAAGGCGGCGCGGCTTTGTGCTTTATCATCGCAGCGTTCCAATGCCGGTGAAGACCCTTTGCCGTAAGCGGTATTCCCGCGAGCGCGCCCGATTCGATTTGCGGCGCAACTGCCCAGCGGGCCATCACGCCGATTCCAAGTCCTGCTTTTACCATTTCAATGATGGCCTCGGTCAGCTCGACACGCGATACGTGCCTGGGCGAGACGCCCGCGGGAACGAGCACTTTTTGATAGATAGTCAGGTCCTCTTTCGGCAGCGCGTAAATCAGGAGATGCTCGGCCGCGAAATCTTTAGCGGTGAGATGAGAACGCGCCGCGAGGGGATGACCGGGACTCACGATCGCGACCAGCTCGTCTTTGAAGAGCGGCTTGAAGGTCAGTTTTTGATTGCGAATGACCGCGCTGGTAATCGCAAGATCGAGTCTGCCGTCCAGCAGCGCCTCGACTGGCCGCCGGGTCGCTTCGGCGACGATGCGAACTTCTACGCGAGGGAACTCGCGATTGAAAGGTTTGAGCACCGGCGGCAACCAGTGATAGCACGTGTAGCATTCAGTGCTGATTCGCAGGATGCCGTCGCGGTGCAGCGCGATCTGGCGAATGTCTTCTTCGGCGCGCTTCAACTCTTCCAGCACCGCCGGCGCGGAACTGAGCAAACGCTCGCCCGCTTGCGTCAGCAGCATTCTCTTGTTGAGCCTTAGAAACAAGGGCGCGCCGAGTTTGTCCTCGATATCGCGCAGTTGATGGCTGAGCGCAGACTGCGTCACGTGCAGCCGGCTCGCTGCCCTGGTCAATCCACCTTCCTTCGAAACCATCTCCACCAACTTCAAGTGACGTACCTCAAGATGCAACGCCATTGTTCCTCCGATCAATAGTCAGTAGTCCGTAGTCAGTGGTCAGTTGTCAGTTGTCAGTGGTCAGTGGTCAGTGGTCAGTAGTCAGTAGTCAGTGGTCAGTACTCAGTAGTCAGTAGAGGGACCGAGTATTAACTGACCACTGACCACTGACCACTGACCACTGACCACTAACCACTGACTACGGACTACGGACTACGGACTACTGACTTCTTCTATGAGCATACTTCATCAAAAGCGTGAGAACAATGAGATGTCGCGATTGACTGTTTGCGCGTACTCTCTCTTGAACCACGTCGCTTAAGGTAAGTCCGACAGACTTCAGTTTGTCGCCGCCGGTTCGCGGTTAAGCCGGCAAGCTAATTGGAGGTTGAAATGGAATCACTGCTCGCAGACATCCGTTATGGCAGCCGCATGCTCATCAAGCGGCCCGGCTTCACAGCCGTCGCGATAGTCACGCTCGCGCTTGGCATCGGCGCCAACGTCGCTATCTTTAGTGTAGTCAACGCCGTTCTGCTGAATCCCCTGCCCTACGCGAACCCGTCCGAGCTAACGGTCATCTGGCTGCAGCACCCGACAACAAATCAGTTTCAACAGCCAGCGTCATTTCCCGATTTTAGCGACTGGCAAGCCCAGAGCCGGAGTTTCGAGCGCCTCGTCGCCACGCGAACAGTCGCCGTCAACCTCACAGACGGCGACGAGCCCGAGCGAGTCACCGGCGCGCGCGTCTCCGCGGGCTTCATCTCCATGTTCAGAGCCACTCCGGTCGCCGGCCGCGACTTTCTCGAAAGCGAAACGCTGCCCGGCGGCGCCGCCGTCGCGCTGATCGGCTTCAAGCTCTGGCAGGAACGCTATGGCGGGGATCCCTCCTTGATTGGTCGAGCCGTCAGCATCGACAACATCACGTACACAATCGTCGGCGTCCTGCCTAAGAGCTTCTATTACCCGACTCCTGAGACGCAGATCTACATTCCATTGATGCAGGGAAAGAACGAAACTGCGCGCGGCAGCCGGTTCCTGCGCGTCACTGCGCGGTTGAAGCCAGGCGTCTCCCTCGTGGAAGCGCAAGCTGAAATGGACGCGATCACCGGTCGAATCGCCGAACAGTTTGCGGACTCGAACGCCGGCGTGGGAGTGCAACTCGTTCCGCTCCACGAACAAGTCGTAGGCAAGATTCGCCCGGCTCTGATGATCCTGTTTGGAGCGGCAGGGTGCGTTTTACTCATCGCCTGCGCGAACGTCGCGAACCTGTTGCTGGCTCGGGCCAGCGCGCGCCGCGCGGAACTTGCGGTGCGGACAGCGCTCGGCGCAACCCGGCTCCGTCTGATTCGTCAGTTGCTCACCGAGTGCCTGCTGCTCAGTTCGGTCGGCGGACTCCTCGGGATGGTGATAGCGATGTGGGGCGTACCCGCGCTCACCAGCATCAGCGCAAGCAGTATCCCGCGAGTCGAAGAAGTTTCAGTCAGCCTCGAGGCCTTGCTCTTTACGTTAGTCATCTCGATTGCGACCGGGATCCTGTTTGGCGTCGCACCCGCGCTCAAGTCCTCGAGTAAGCGGCTCACCGAAGACCTGAAAGAAGGGAGAAGAGGGGCGACCGGCGGAGCTATGCATCAACGACTTCTCAATCTCCTCGTGGCCGCCGAAGTCGCGCTGGCAGTAGTGCTGTTAGCAGGCACCGGATTGCTGGTGCGCAGTTTCATTTCAATCAGCGGAGTACAACCGGGCTTCAACCCCAAAGGTGTACTCACGATCGGAATTGGGTTGACGCAACCGCTCTACGCCGACATTGAACAGCAGGCGAAATTCTATGAACGGCTCACTGAAAAGGTGAGCGCGATCCCGGGCGTAGTATCGGTCGCCGGCATAAATCGCGTCCCGCTTCTGGGATTCAACGCGTCAACGTCATTCACTTTCCAGGGTAAGCCCGTTCAGGCGGGCTCCGAGCCTACCGCCGATTGCCGCATCGCAACTCCGAACTATTTCAAGACGATGGGTATTCCGCTCCTCAACGGCCGCGAATTCAATGAACGCGATGTGAAGGACTCCCCAGAGGTCGTCGTTATCAACCATGCAATGGCCGATCAATTTCTTCCGGGCGAGGACCCGATTGGAAAGAGGCTTCAGATCTATCCAAATCCGCCGCGGTGGCGCGAGGTCGTCGGCGTGGCCGCCGACGTAAAGCTCATGGGGCTGGACGCGGACGTTAATCCGGTGATCTATGTTCCAGTTCCACAGAATCCGTACGCCGGCGCAATGCGGAGCAGCTTCCTCGCGGTACGAAGCAGCGGCGATCCCGTCGCCGTGACAGCAGCAATACGACGGGAGATGAAGACAGTCGACAGCGGTGTGCCCGTGGCTCAGGTGCGTTTCCTTGACGACATCGTGGCTGATTCGGTCGCGCCGCAGCGGCTGAACATGTGGCTGCTGGTGGCGTTTGCGGGGCTTGCGGCGGCGCTCGCAGCGGTGGGGATCTACGGCGTGATGGCTTATTCGGTGACCGAACGCACGCACGAGATAGGCGTGAGAATGGCTTTGGGAGCCGCTTCCACGGATATGCTTCAAATGGTACTGGTTGACGGCGCGAAGGTCACGATGGCAGGAGTCATCGCCGGGCTCGCGGCAGCATTCGCTTTGACTCGCGCGATGTCGAGTCTTCTGTACAAAGTAAGCGCCTCGGATCCGATCACCTTTGCCGGCATCTCCGCGTTGATAGCATGCGTCTCGCTGCTTGCGAGCTACATACCCGCGCGCAAAGCTTCGCGGGTCGACCCGATGGTGGCGTTGCGTTACGATTGAAGTTCAGGGTTCAGGGTTCAGGGTTCAGAGTTCAGAGTTCAGGGTTCAGAGTTCAGGGTTCAGAGTTCAGCCTTTAGGTTGCCGCTTGGCATCCGAGACAGCAAGCTAAAGCTTGAACTCTGAACCCTGAACTCTGAACCCTGAACTCTGAACTCTGAACTCTGAACCCTGAACTACGAACCCTGAACCCTGAACTCTGAACTCCGAACCTCGCGAAAGGATGATGGTGATGAACTTTCAGCTTGAAGAAGCGACCGAAATACTGTCGCGAACTCCAGTCACGTTGAGCCGGCTGCTTAAAGGCCTGCCCGAGTGCTGGGTCCTGAACAACGAAGGCCCTGATACATGGAGCGCCTACGATATTCTGGGCCACCTTATTCACGGCGAAGAAACGGACTGGATACCTCGCGCCAGTATCATTCTTGAACACCGCGAGTCGAGGGCTTTCGAACCGTTCGATCGCTTCGCGCAGTTTGAGAAATCAAAAGGGAAATCGACAGACGACTTGTTGGACCAGTTCCAGGCGCTGCGAACAAACAACCTTGCGGCCCTCCAGCGCATGAGCATCACACCCGATCAATTGCTGCTTCGAGGAACGCATCCGGAACTCGGCAGCGTAACGCTGGGCGAACTGCTCGCTACATGGGCAGTCCATGATTTGAGCCACGTCGCCCAGGCGACAAGAGTCATGTGCAAGCAGTATTCGGAAGCGGTGGGCCCGTGGAAACCATACCTCCCCATCCTGCAGTCAGGGTCAAGGACAGATTGAGCAGGAAGCTCGCGCGTGATTGAATGTCTTGTGATATGGAGAACTCAAATCTTCCCGCCCCAATCAAGCCTGCAATCTCAATCGACTTGTTTGAAAGAATCGATGTCCGAGTCGGAACCATCCTGCGCGTTGAAGACGTGAAGGCGTCCGACAAACTGGTCAAGCTGACTGTTGACTTTGGCGATCACAAAAGAACAATCCTCGCGGGAATGAAACAGGAACGCGCGGACCCGAAAGAGATCGAAGGCAAGCAGGCGTTGTTCGTTGTCAACCTCGAGCCAAGAAAAATGATGGGCGAAGTCTCGGAAGGGATGCTGTTTGATATCGGCTATCCCGACGGCCTGACTCCGGTGCTGGCCGTCCCGGAAAAGAAAGTGCCGAACGGCACGAGAGCTGGATAAACGTCATGGTTGCCGATAACGACGAGTATCCGCGCAAATCCGTCACATCAGCCCTGGGAGCGCAGGCATCCTTGCCTGCTTTTTGGTCGTCCAGTGCCAGGCAGGCAAGGATGCCTGCGCTCCCAGGGCTGATTTGACGGGTTCACACGGGTTCTCATCTACGTTATGCACGTTACCATGAGTACGGCGCGTTCCACATTCCGGCGAAAGCAATCTCACCGATGGGTTTGCGTTCACGCGGCGCGAGTTCTTTTCCGCGAAGCTTTTCATCCAGCTCTTCAAGCGGTCCGCGATACGGATAGCCGATCGCGATCATCGCCATCGGAGTGAAGCCTTCCGGTATTCCGAACTCAACTCGCGTTCGGTCCGCGTCAAAGCCCCCCATCGCGTGCGCCGCAAGTCCCAGCTCGACAGCTTCAAGCAGAAGGTTCTCAGTCGCGATTCCTGTATCGTGCTGTCCCCAGCGATTGGGTTTCCCGTTGTACTCGAAGGTCTCGCGTGCCACCGAGATCATAAGCACCGGAGCCAGACGCGCCCAGGCGTTTCCCGGCGCCAGGCAATCCCTGGCTCTCTCCAAAGCGGCTTGATCGGTAATGTCAAACACAACGAAGTTTCTAGGCTGATCGTTGAAGCACGACGGCGACCAGCGCGCGGCCTCCAGCATCGTCAGCAGTTTTTCCTTCTCGACCGCGCGGCCTTCTTCAAACACCCGCGGGCTCCAGCGCCGCCGCATCAGCTCGCTGATGGGGTGCTCACTCTGCGCCGGCTTCTCCGGATAGATCGTCTCCGGGTGGGGATTAGCCAGGATGTCATCGACTTCAACTCCGATGTGCCGGAGATGATGCGACATGTGCGTAACGTAGTCATCGAGCACGAACCCGAGTGTCATCGGCTCGGAGCCTCCGACCGTCAGCGTGTGCGACCACGCGGGAAGGGGGACTGATTCAGCCGCCGCCAGAAGATGCGCGTTCGCCGTTCTCCAATGCGCGACAAGCTCAGTCCAATCGCGATTCCGGTAGCCGTGCAGTTCGACCCAACGATCGCCATCGTAGTCGGGCAGCGACAAGTTGTCTTCGAGCTGCGCGCGCACGATGCGTTGGTGATTGTTGGCGGCTGAATCGATCAAGTGACCCAACTCTTCCTTCGCCGACCAGTTTTCGGGTCCGGGCTTTGATGACGCGGCTTCGCTGGATATCGCGGCAAGCCTACCCGGCAAACAGGCGATAAGTGCTTTGAGCTGATCGACCCCACTCGGCGCGCTTTCTGGCAAATCTGACTTGTCGTTCATTCGTCTCCTTTGAGCATCGAGATTACACCTTCTACCACGGGAGTTGAAGAGGGATAAGCCACAGATGAACACAGATCAACACGGATTGTCGTTCTTTTTCTTCTCCGTGTTGATCTGTGTTCATCTGTGGCTTATTCTGCATTAGTCTACAAACTTGACTTGACCATCTCCCGACAATAGCATTCACGCTCACTCGCCTGGGACCACAGAAAAAGGACTAACGATGACACGTTTGATGATCGCATTAATTGTCGCGTTCGCGCTTCCCGCGTCGGCGCAGGAACGATCACAAGAGAAGCCGGCGGATAAATCTATTGCCGCTCGAATCGCCGGGCTTCAGAAGCTTGACGGCTATATGCCTCTCTACTGGGACGCGGCCGCCGGCAAGATGCTGATGGAAATCTCGCGCTTCGACGCCGAGTTCCTTTATCAGATTTCGCTGAGCACCGGTGTCGGTTCAAATCCGCTCGGACTTGACCGGGGGCAACTTGGGCGCGAACACGTGGTGCGCTTTGAGAAGATCGGCCCGAGGGTTTTGCTGACTGAGTCGAACTATCGCTACCGGGCGATCTCGAGCGATTCGGCAGAACGGCGCGCCGTTGAAGAGTCGTTCGCCCAATCGGTGCTGTGGGGCTTCAAGGTCGAAGCGTCCGAAGGAACCCGCGTGCTTGTCGACGCGACTGCCTTCTTTCTTCGCGACGCGCACGGCGTGATCGACCGATTGCGTCAAGCCAGGCAAGGCCAGTATCGCTTAGACGAGTCGCGTAGCACATATTACCTTCCGCGCACGAAAGCTTTTCCAAAGAACACTGAAGTCGAAACCGTGTTGACGTTTTCAACGGACGGCGACCCCGGACCAATGGTGCGCGAGACCGTTCCATCTCCGCAGTCGATAACCGTGCGCGAGCACCATTCACTCGTAGAACTCCCCGACAACAATTACAAACCTCGCGCCCTCGATCCGCGGGTCGGGGCGTTCGGCATCACGTTCTACGATTTCGCATCGCCGCTCAGTGAACCGGTCGAAAAGCGCTGGATCTCGCGTCACCGTCTGCAAAAGAAAGACCCGGGCGCCGCGATCTCTGAAGCGGTCAAGCCGATTGTCTACTATGTGGACAACGGCGCGCCCGAGCCTGTCCGCAGCGCGCTCATCGAAGGCGCTTCGTGGTGGAACGCGGCTTTCGAGGCGGCCGGCTTCAAAAACGCATTCCAGGTAAAGGTCCTGCCCGAAGACGCCGACCCGATGGACCTGCGTTACAACATGATCAACTGGGTTCACCGCTCGACTCGCGGATGGTCTTATGGCAGCAGCGTAACCGATCCTCGCACCGGAGAAATCATAAAGGGCAACGTCACGCTTGGTTCGCTTCGCGATCGGCAAGACTACCTGATCGGCAGCGGGCTGATACCGTTGTTCGCCAACGACGGCTGGAACAGTGCGAACGATGGGGAAGCGCTCTGCGAACTCGGCTCGTCTCCCGGCCCCGAGTATCTCGCGGATCTCGATCCGTCGACGAACCCGGTGACGATGGCATTGGCTCGACTGCGCCAGTTGTCCGCGCACGAGACCGGTCACACGCTGGGACTCGCGCACAACTTCGCCGCGAGCACCTACGGCCGGGCTTCGGTGATGGATTATCCTGCGCCGACCGTAGAGATCACGAACGGCAAGCTCGATCTGTCAAACGCCTACGCCGCGGGCATCGGCGCTTACGACAAGTTCGCGATCAAGTGCGCGTATACGGAATTTGCACCCGGAGCAAACGAACAAGCCGCGCTCGAACGCATGATCGAAGAAGGTGTCGCAGCCGGGATGCTGTTCATCTCGGATGCAGACGCGCGACCGCCGGGTGCTGCGCATCCGCTCGCGAGCTTGTGGGACAACGGCGCTGATCCGATAGCCGGGCTTCGCCACGAAATGGAGGTTCGCCGCATAGGGCTTTCGCAATTTGGTCTTGGGAACATTCCTGCCGGCACGCCGCTGTCGGTCCTCGAAGCGAAGCTCCTGCCTCTATACCTGCATCATCGATATCAGCTTCAGGCTGCGGTGAAGTCCGTGGGTGGAGTCTATTATACGTATGCCGTGAAAACGGCTTCAGGAGCCAGTCCTGGGCGTGTGCAGGAAATCGTGTCCCCCGATCGGCAACGTGAAGCGCTTGCGGCGGTGCTCGAGACTATCAAGGTGGAAGCGTTGGCGATTCCGCCGCGCATACTCGACGTCATTCCTCCGCGAGCGTTCGGCTACGAAGGCGGGACCGCCGAACTCTTCAGCAAGAGAACCGATCCGGCGTTTGATCCAATCGCGGCGGCTACGATTGCCGCGGACCTTGCTGTCTCAGGTTTGCTGGAACCGCATCGAGCGGCGCGCCTGGTGGAATTTCATTCTCGGACGAATGCAAACCCGGACTTCAAAGAAGTGCTCGATGCTCTGATCGGCGCCACCTGGAAGGTACCCACGCCGCGAGTCGCTTATCACGCCGAAGTCGCCCGCGCTGTTCAAAGCCTTACGGTCAACCGCTTGATGGAGCTAGCGGCCAACGCCGACGCATCGCCGCAGGTTCGTGCAGTTGCGACGCAAGCCCTACGGGAACTCAGCGCCTGGCTGAAGCTTCCGGTTTCCGCCGCAATCAACCCGGCTCACAGGACAGCTACACGCGAGGACATCGAGCGATTTCTGGCGCGGCCCGATGCGACGCGTAAGCAGACTGCGCCGCCGAACGCGCCGCCCGGCGACCCGATCGGAGCGAAAGGCTCGAAGAACTAGAACGGAGAACAACCTGATGCCCTACGCCGACAACGATGGTGTGAAGATCTTCTGGGAGGAAGCAGGAGTTGGTGATCCGCTCCTTCTAATCATGGGACTCGGCTACTCGCACGATATGTGGAATCGAACACTGCCTGTTGTCTCCGAGCGATATCGAACGATCAGCTTCGACAACCGGGGCGTAGGCCGCAGCGATGTGCCGCCGGGTCCTTATCCGATTCCGACCATGGCGGCGGACGCTGCCGCTGTTATGGATTCAGCGGGCGTTCGGCGCGCACACGTGTTTGGCATATCGATGGGAGGAATGATCGCTCAGGAGTTCGCGCTTCGATATCCGGACCGCGTGCGCTCGCTGATACTGGGTTGCACCACTCACGGCGGCGCGGAGGCGGTCGCAGCCGACGCCGAAGTTATCACCACACTGATGGCCCGAGGAATGATGTCGGCCGAGGATGGCATTCGAGCGATGATCCCGTTCATCTACGATCCAGCGACTTCGCGCCAGCGAATCGAGGAAGACCTCGAGATCAGAGCACGAACATATCCGTCGGCTGCAGGTTACTTCGCACAGGTTCAGGGAATCATGGCTTTCAACTCACGCAGCCGTCTGTCTCAACTGAAGGTGCCGACGCTCGTGATCCACGGGGAATCGGACCGGCTCATTCCGCCCGAGAACGGCCGGCTTATCGCGGGCCTGATCGACGGGGCCAGGCTGGTGATGATCAGCGGCGCCAGCCATATCTTTCCGACTGATCAACCGGATATTTCTCATCAGGTGATTCTCGATTTCCTCGGCGAACAGGCGGGATGACCAGTGCTAACGGGCAAGATTGTTTGAAGCGTTAGTAGTTCTCCTTTGCGTGCTTTTGCGGACCTTAGCGTCTTTGCGCGAAACGCCTAAATGTAATGTTTAAACATCGAGGTAGCAGACTTTCCCGCAAAGACGCCAAGGTCCGCAAAGACGCAAAGAAGACCTACGAGCATCGCCGTTTCACACAGTCTGTGTTGGCGGGATTACGGAACGCCGCTCACCGCAGCGTCAGTCTGTGACCTTCCGCACTGGAGAGCGAAACCCCAAGCAGCGCCGCGAGCGTCGGGGCAATGTCCCGCATATCGATCCTTCCCAGATCGAGACCCGCTCGCACGCCGGGACCTGCAATAAAGAACGAGGAGTCCATCTCCCTCACGTCGGGCATGTACCCATGAGTGCCGGCCGGTCTGGCTTGCGTAGTCACCGGGCCTTGCAGCTTCGTCCCCAGACGATAAGGCGGCCGAACGGCTACGACAAACGCCGCGTCGGGAAAACCCGCGACCCGCTGTCCTGATGTCTGATCGATCACACTGCTCACTCCGGATGCAGGATCGCTCGCAAGACGCCGCATTGTTTCGCCGGCTTTCGTTCGAGCTTCATTGTCAGACGGCTCTCTAAGCACTATTCCAGCCGACCCGCCTCCGTACCACGCGAACGCCCGCCAGGATTTGACTGCGCCTTTTTCATTCAACTCGATCAAGCCAGCGTTGTGAAGCGCCGCGTTCAAGTTCACCTCTTTATCCGAGAGCGCGAATCCGTGATCCGACACGACGCAGACGATTGCCCGTCCGCCGCCCGCCTTCTCGGCGGCCGCGCGCACCTGCGCAATTACACTATCCAGTTTTTCAAGCACCGCAAACGTCCCCGCGCTGAAGGGCCCGGTCTTGTGTTCTTCTTCATCGAGGCTGCCGAAATAAGAGAGAAAAAAGCGCGGCTTCTTCTTTTCGAGAACGTAAACATTGAACGCGGCGCGGCGCACGTCGCCGGCAATCGAATAATCGTTGCCGTCCGTGTAAGCGCCAAGCGCGTGCTCGGCTTCGGTCAGGAGACCAGGCGTGGAAAGCGCTCGGATGAGCTTGCGATCTTCTTCGTTTTCCGCGCGCCAGTATTGGGCGATATTGAAAGTAATGTTGGCTCCAACAGTGGCGGGCCAGTCGACGCTGGCGGTTACGATGCCGGCCCTTGTTGCGGCGTCCCAAAGTGTGGGGACCTTGATATCTTCGGCGTACCAGTACCAGCCGCCCATATTCTTGCTGAACGGATCGAGTGGTGAGTTGGCAACGATCCCGTGCTTCGCGGGTGAGACTCCGGTGACCATCGTCGTGTGACTCGGGTAAGTCACGGTCGGGAGCACGCCGGCGACTCCGGACGCGTGCGCGCCTTCGTCGGCCAGGCGGCGTAAATTGGGAATCTTCAAGCCGTGCTTGTCGGCTTCAAGCACGAATTGGGGTTTCAACCCGTCGATCGATATCAGCACAACCGGAACACTTGCCGGCCCGCGCGCCTGGGAGGCGAACCACGCCGGAGCAGCCAGCATGAGAAGCAACATCGCGACGAATGTCTTTTTCATTGTCCCTCCGTTCGCGACGTAGCATAGACGCCGTTTGCCGAGGTAGCAACGCCGCGCCGCAACGCCAGCGAGAACATTTATGGGCGGTGTCTTAATTTGGAGTGCGGCGGCAAGGTACTCCGCGACGCCGCTTTCATTTCCCGATCGATTCAATCACCAGCCAAAGCGGCGTCGCGGAGTACCTTGCCGCCGCACTCCAAATTAAGGCACAGCCATGCCAAGAAACTTCTTGACATCGGATTTGTATTTCTAGTATTCTAGAAATATGAAGGCAGAAGGGACGGCGAGATACGCGGATATGTTTGCGGCACTCGGGGCGGAGCCCAGACTGCAGATTGTCAGGCTGCTGCTTTCCGCCCATCCCGACGGGATGATCGTCAGCGACCTCCAGGCCGAGCTCGGCATACCGAACTCGACCCTCTCACATCACCTTGAAAAACTCAGAATGGAGGGATTGGTCTCGATCAAAAAGGACAAGCAGTGGCTGTGGTATTCGGCAAACTCAGAAGCGCTTCAGGACCTGCTTGGTTTTCTTTACGCAGAATGCTGTACCCGCAGCAACGTCGTCAAACCCGTAAGCATAACCTCTGCCAAAGCGCGGAGGTAAGCAACGGAGAGGGAAGAAACGCATTCAAAGCCGAGGCGGCCAGATTCGAAAAGAAAGGCATCACCTTTTATGAACAAGATTGAACGCACCGCGAAGAGGTTACCAGTGAAACTCTTTTGGGCCCTCTCAATGGTATGTTTCGTCACATCTCAGTCGTTCGCTCAAGACCCGTCGAAGACCCTGCCGGAAAACTACAAACTTCAATTCGAAAACGAGTGGGTGAAAGTGACGCGGGTCCACTACGGCCCGCATGAAAAGCTTCCGTCTCATCGGCACACGCAGACGGCGTCGGCTTATGTTTACTTGAACGATAGCGGCCCGGTTGTCTTCAAACACATAGGCCTGGAGTATGGCGCGGTCACTCGCCCTGCGACCAAAGCGGGCAGCTTTAGACTCTTTCGAGGGCTTTCAGAGATGCATGAAGTTGAGAATCTCTCCGAGCTCCCAAGCGATTTCCTGCGCGTCGAGTTCAAGACCGAACCCGTGAACGACAAGAGCTTGCGCGGCCGTTTCTACCGCGAGGCTTATCCGGCGGGCGAAAACTTTCAGATGGTGCAGTTTGAAAACGAGCAGATCAGAATCACTCGTTTGGTTTGTGCTCAGGGCCGCACGCTCGAAGTTTCCACAAGCCCCACGGAGCCTGCGTTGCTGGTTGCATTGACCCGTTCGAGCCTCAAGAGAACAGGAAGAAACCGTAAATCTATGTCTCTGAAACTGGAGATGGCGCAAAGCGCCTGGGTCACCGCCGATCAGGAAGACAGGCTACAGAATTCGGGGGACGGGCCTGCCGAGTTTCTACGCTTCGATTTCAAAACGAAGCCTCTCGCTAAGGAAATGCTGGAACAGGATAAGAAACATTAGTGCCTCAAAATAAATGGATGATGTCCGACAAACTTCAGTTTGTCGTCACCTGTTTGCAGGCTCAGTCCGGTAATCAACGACAAACTGAAAAGTTTGTCGGACATACAAAGGAGATCACAGTGTCAAAACAAATTGAAGAAGCAGTGAAAGACCGATACGGCACGTTCGCCGCAAGCGCGCTGTCGAGCGAGCACACTGGAGTCCGCTCGGTCGCCGAGGCCTTCGGCTATTCATCCGAAGAATTGTCGTCCATACCCGCCGAGGCGAACATGGGTTTGTCTTGCGGCAACCCAACGGCCTATGCGCATCTTCGTCCGGGAGAAGTCGTAGTCGATCTCGGCTGCGGAGGCGGGCTCGATGTGTTTCTCGCCTCTCCGGCAGTTGGCCCGGAAGGCCGAGTAATAGGGATTGATATGACCCCGGAGATGATCGAGCGGGCGCGCCGAAACGCCGCGAAAGGCGACTATCCCAACGTCGAATTCCATCTCGCGACCATCGACAAGCTCCCGCTCGAAGATAATTCGGTCGATTGCGTGATCAGCAACTGCGTGATCAATCTCGCGGCGGACAAACAGGCGGTGTTTCGCGAGATCGCGCGAGTGCTGAAACCGGGCGGGCGGCTTGCGGTAAGCGACATTGCACTCAAGAACCCACTGCCCGCTGAAGTATCCACCGATCTGCTGGCCTACGTCGGGTGCATCGCCGGCGCGATCCTGATCGAGGACTACAGGCGAGGCTTGATTGAAGCCGGTTTCGCTCACGCGGAGATCATCGACACGAAACAGGATCTCAACGTCTATTCAAAGCTCGAGAATCAGGAGAGCTGCTGCCCGACTTCGGCTGCGACTTCGACTGCGCTTCCGGTTGCAAGCGCGAGTTGCTGCGGTTCTACAAACGCTTCACCCGCTACTGATAAGCTGGCCCTCGATCGCCTGGCGGATCTGCTGACCCGCTACAGCGTGAACGACTATGCCGCAAGCGTGAAAGTGTTCGCGGTCAAGCCGGCAAGCTAATAAGGAGATGCTCAAATGAGAAAGCTGCTCGTGTTCCCGCTGGTAGCGCTTCTATGTTGTCATTCGCTGACCTCGCCGGCTCAGACGAGAAAGCTCAAGATATACATCTCTGCCGACATGGAAGGTGTAGTCGGCGTCGTCACGGCTGATCAGCTTGGTCCTCAAGGGTTCGAGTACAATCGCTTCCGCGAATTCATGACCGAAGAGGTGAAAGCGGCTACGGAAGCCGCTTTCGAGGCGGGCGCTACTGAAGTAGTGATCAGCGATTCGCACGGCAACGGCGAAAACCTGTTGATCGAAAAGCTGCCCAGGAACGTCACCGTTGTTCGCTCGTGGCCGCGCCCGTTGATGATGATGCAAGGCATCGACGAAACCTTCGACGGCGTGATCTTCATCGGCTATCACGCGAGCACCAACAACGTCGCGGGCGTGCGGGCACATACCATCTCGAGCGCGCGGCTCGCCGATGTTCGGTTGAACGGGACCTCGATGCCGGAGGCTGGAATCAACGCCGCGATCGCGGGCTACTTCAACGTGCCGGTGATCATGATTTCAGGCGATGACGTGATTGTGAAAGAAGCTACCGACCTTCTGGGCAACATCGAAGGCGCTACGGTGAAGTGGGCGGTTAGCTTTCACGCGGCAAAGACTGTTACTCCGGAGATTGCCTATGAGTTGATTCGTCAGAAGACCAGGAAGGCAATCGCGCGAATCAAAGAGTTCAAGCCATACAAGATCGCGCAGCCCGTTCAACTCGATGTGCGCTTCAAGGCCTATCGTCCGGCTGAGCTGCTCGCCTATCTGCCCATTGTCGAGCGCACCGACTCGCACAGCATCCGTTTCCGGGGCAGGGACATTATCGAAGTGTCGAAGTTTCTGGAGTTCATAACCAATTACGAGCCTTCGCTCGAACCGTGATTATTCAAAGGGCACGTAGGGCTTCTCGGTGCTAGACTAGAAGCGAGATTCGGTACCGGTTCAGTTCTGTCGCATCGACGAATTCACCGCTGATTTGCGCGGCCTTCGGTACGCTGATCGGCGCAGATCAGCGAAACGCAGTCAGCGAGAATCAGCGGTTCATTCCTCCTTGATCGCAGCAAGACTCGAACTGAACTATTACCCGAGATTGTGAGTCAGGAGTCAGGGCATCCAGCATGAAGGCGCTTAGACGATTGATCATCGCAGCCGCTGTTCTCGCAGCGACGACAGCCTTCGCACACGACGCGCGAGCCGACGTTCTCGAACTCAAAATCGATGATCAGATCTCGCCCGCAAGCGCTGAAGTCGTCACATCAGCAATTGAACGCGCCGAACGCCAGGGCGCTTCCGCGTTAATCATCACCCTCAACACTCCCGGCGGTCTCGATACCTCCATGCGCGAAATCATCTCTCGCATGGACAGCTCGCGAGTGCCCATCATCATCTACGTCGCGCCAAGCGGCGCGCGGGCGGCGTCGGCAGGATTTGTGATACTCATCGCCGCTGATGTCGCGGCGATGGCGCCGGGCACCGCTACCGGAGCGGCTCATCCCGTGATGGCTGACGGGCGCGATCTCGACAAGACGATGGCCGAGAAGATAGTCAACGATGCCGCCGCGTTCTTGAGAAGCCACGCTTCAAGCCGTGGGCGCGATGCTCAAATCGCCGAGTCCGCGATACGCGAGAGCACCTCCTTCACCGAACGTGAAGCGCTGGACAAGCACTTGATCGAGATCATCGCGCGCGACGAGAGCGACTTGCTGGCGCAGTTGGAAGGCCGAACGATCACTCGAGTCGACGGCACCAAGATGGTTTTGCACGTCGAAGGCGAAAGCCTGATCGCGATCACGCCATCGATGAGGCAGCGTTTGCTGATGGCGCTTGCGGATCCTCGGATTGCGTTTATTCTTTTTGCGCTCGGGGCGCTGTGCGTTTACTTTGAGTTCCAACATCCGGGCGCGATAGTCCCCGGAGTCGTCGGCATGCTGGCGGTGGTGCTCGCGCTGTATGGCTTTCACATGCTGCCGATTAATCTGCTTGGAGTCGTGCTGATTCTGGTAGCAATCGGGTTGTTCGTACTTGAAGCGAAGGTCGGCGGGTTTGGCGTGATCGCGCTCGGAGGGATCGTTGCGGCAGTCATCGGCTCGTTGATACTAATCGACGTTCCGTATCCCGAATTGCGATTGCCGCTGAAGCTCGTGCTTGCGGTAGTTATTCCTTTTGGAATCGTCTTTACATTCGTAATGAGGCTTGCGATGCGCGCTCGAGGAGCAAAGGTGACTACCGGCAGCGCGGGAATGATCGGGCTGATTGGCAGAGCGGAGACGGCGATCGCTCCGGAGGGAACGATCTTCGTGCGAGGCGAGTTGTGGAAGGCTCGGTCTAAAGTGAGCATTGCTCCCGGAGAGAGTGTCAGCGTTACGGGGATGGACGGGCTGACGCTTGATGTCGAAGCGAATGGCGCTACCTTCAATGGTCCTAATACCGCTCCTCCAGAGCGGCAGTAGTTTGATAACTGACCGCCTTGAGGGTCTCACGTTGGCTGAACTTCAGGCTTCCCGCAGCACTGGGCTGGATTTCCGAATCCCACCAACTGCGAGACTGTGTGAAAATGCAATGTTCGTAGTCCGGCCTTCAGGCGGAAGTTCGTAATCCGGCGTAAATACAGATACAAACTTCCGCCTGAAGGCCGGACTACGAACTTTTCACACAGTCTCTGCGTT
>DATNBZ010000258.1:0-31065 GCA_035607285.1 Blastocatellia bacterium
GGGAAACTCCTCGGATACTTCTGTCATAGAGAAGCGATGAATGCCGAATGAGGAACGATGAATTGCGTCAGCGATTCATCATTCAGTACTCACCGTTCATCGTTCGATTTAGTAGTGCGCGGGTGTAAGTCGCACGCGACCCTTGGCGCGACGACGTTTGAGTACCAGGCGGCCGCCTTTTGTACTCATACGCACGCGAAAGCCGTGAGTCTTTGCCCGGCGGCGGTTGTTGGGCTGAAAGGTCCTCTTCATGTCTTCTATGCTCCTCTATAAACGTTTCCGCGGAAAAGAGTAAACCTATAGAAATGAATGTGGCTTGTCAAGCTCCGGCAGCGGCCCCTTATGGCCTAGGGGTGTGATTAAAAGCGGGACTTGAGCCGGGAACCGCCCGCGACTCTTCGCCGGAAGAAAGTGTCCTGAGAATTCGCTTGAACCCCGTAGGGGTAGAATGTTTATAGTGGCGAGTTCCCTAGGTTGCCAACCCCGTAAGGGGTGAAATGTTCCTGCCCTCAACTCTATGCCGCACCTAACGGAGCGAGGAAGTCTGCGTCGGCTTCCGTAACGATAAACATCGCGCCCCTACGGGGTTGCCGGGCGGAACGCTCGATTCCCCGCACTGTGTTCCGGGTGAACTAAGACTCACCCAAGTCCCGCTTTTAATCACATCCTGACCTGTGCTTCGGCGGCTTCCCGGTAATTAGTATCTCTATTCCAGGGTGTATGCGCGTTCGTAAATCGAGGGACACCACACAGTTTGGAAGCTTCCTTGCGTTGACCTACCGATGCGGGGCATTATTATTGACAGGGTGTGGTGCAGATGTTAAGTTGCCCTCGAATTTCAAGTTGGGCATGCCCCCCTGCTGAAAACCTATGACAAAGAGAAGCGGTAACAGGTTTGACGACCGCAAACGTGAAATCCTGGCGACGATTGTGAAGGGTCATATCGCGACCGGTCAGCCAGTCGGGTCGTTTGCGCTCGCGAAGAAATCGCGAGAGAACTTGTCGTCGGCTACCATCCGCAACATCTGCGCGGAACTTGAAGACGAGGGGTACTTGACGCATCCTCACACATCGGCGGGCCGTATGCCCACGGACATGGGGTACCGGTTCTACGTTGACAATTTCGTAAGCTCGAGAAAGCTTTCCAGGTCCGACGCGGCGCTGATAAACGAACGTCTGCTGGATGAGGAGTCGCTCGCCAATCCTGAGCTTCTGATGGAGAGGACCAGCAGTCTTCTGTCGCAGCTTTCTGGCAACGTCGGCATCGTGGTGTCCGCTTCAAGCGCAAGGGACATACTCCATCACATAGAGTTCGTGCGACTTCCCGACTCGCGGATACTCGTCATCACCGTTTCCAACGCGGGCCGAGTACAGGACAGGGTCATTCGCCTTGACGCGGAATTCACCAAGGACGAGCTGAACTCGACTGCGCGTTATTTGATTGAAAATTTCAAAGGTTGGACGCTGGCCGAGATTCGCGACGCGCTGTTGTTCCGGATGACCGAAGAGAAGGCGCTTTACGATCAGTGCCTTCGCAACGCGTTGCTGTTGTGCAGCCAGAGTTTGCAGGAGGGCGACCAGGCAGACGTTTTTATTCAGGGAGCCTCGAACATCATCGCGAAACATGAGTTCACCGATACCGAACGCATGCGAGCGCTGTTCAAGATGTTCGAGCAAAAGAGCCGCATCGTAAAGATATTGAACGAGTGCATCGAAGGCGCCCAGCTCGAGGCCGTCGCCGTGCGCATCGGGAGCGAAAACCGTTTTGCCGACTTGCGCGACTGCACGGTGATAGCTTCGCCGTGTGTCTATTCGGGTGGCGCAACGGTGGGAAGCATCGGCGTCGTGGGACCGACCAGACTCGAATATGAACGTTTGATAGCGGTCGTCGACTACGTCGCGAGATTGTTCGAGCGTACGCTGGACTCTGCAAAGGCCCTTTGAGTTTCATGGAGTAATTTGGCCGCTCAGAATATGAGCAAGAACAAGAATAAGAATACCAATGCCAGACAAGACGAAAGCGCCCCGTAACATACCAATAAGCTTCGACTCGACGGAAAACGTCGAAGCAGAGGCCCAAGAGGCAAAGGCCGAGGCGAAGGCCGACGCAACGGCAGAAGAAGAGGCAGATCTCCAAACGGACGAGTTGGCGGCTGCGGAAGTCATCGAATCAGAAGACGACCCATCGGTGGATGAAACCGGTGAAGTCTCCGAGCCCGACATCCAGGAGCCGAGCCCCTTCAGCAAGCTTCGCTCGCAGGTGGACGTGCTGATGTCGGAGAGAGCGTCGCTCTACGACAAGCTGCTTCGCAGGCAAGCCGAATTTGAGAACTATCGGAAACGCGTAGAGCGAGAGCGTGCCGAGCTTTATCAGCATGGAAGGGAAGATGTGCTGCTGCAGTTCCTTCCCGTCGTTGACAACTTCGAGCGCGCGCTGTCGAGCCTGGAAGAGAGCGAGGGCGATGCCGAAGCCTTGCGTCGCGGTGTTGAATTGATACACAAGCAGTTCTCGGACGCTCTTACAAAACTTGGACTCGAGACGGTTGAAGCGGTCGGCCACACCTTCGATCCGCACGTTCACGAAGCGGTGACTACCGAAGCGACCGACAAGCACAAAGAGAACACCGTGATCGAAGAGTTTCAGCGCGGATATAAAATAGGAGACCGGCTGCTGCGCCCCGCAAAGGTAAAAGTCGCTTCGACCCCCGAAAAATAGAGTTCCGAGTTCGGCGTTCAGAGTTCCGCGTTGAACCAGGAACCCTGAACTCTGAACTCTGAACCCTGAACCAATTCCCCTCAGCCCCCACCGAGTAATCCAGACCCCGCTATCTGCCACGGTTTTAGTCAGAGTAGGAGGTTGTGCCATGGGCAAAGTCATCGGAATAGATCTCGGAACTACCAACTCGTGCGTTGCGATACTCGAAGGCGGCGTCACCCAAATAGTACCCAACAAAGAGGGCGGACGAACCACACCTTCAGTAGTGGCGTTCACCGAGAAAGGCGAGCGCTTGATCGGCCAGATCGCCAAACGGCAGGCGATCACGAACTCCGCAAACACGATCTATGCGGCAAAGCGCTTGATGGGCCGCAAGTATGATTCGCCGGAAGTCGACCGAGCTCGCCAGGTCTGCTCCTACGAAATCACCGAAGCGACAAACGGAGATTGCCGCGTGCGAGTGCGTGGCCGTGATTATTCTCCGCCCGAGATTTCTGCGATTCTGCTTCAGCGTTTGAAGCTTGCTGCCGATGAATTCCTTGGCGACGAAGTGACCGAAGCGATCATAACCGTTCCGGCTTACTTCGACGACATACAGCGCCAGGCGACGAAGGATGCAGGCAAAATCGCGGGCCTGAAGGTTCAACGCATCATAAACGAGCCTACGGCGGCGGCTCTCGCATACGGGCTGGGCAAACATGAAAATGAGCGGATTGCCGTCTTTGATCTGGGCGGCGGCACGTTCGACATCTCGATAATGGAAATGGCCGACGGCGTCTTTGAAGTGCTGTCCACTTGTGGTGACTCGTTTCTTGGCGGAGAGGACTTCGATCAGCGCATCGTCGATTGGATGATCGAGACTTTCCAGCAGGAGACAAAAATAGATTTGCGCCCCGACCGGCTTGCGCTCCAGAGATTGAAGGAGGCAGCCGAGCGTGCCAAGTGCGAGCTTTCGACCGCTACGGAATCGCAACTGAATCTTCCGTTCATCGCAGCGGATTCAACGGGACCGAAGCACTTCAACAAGACATTGAGTCGCTCGAAGTTTGAAGAGCTTGTCGCCGACCTGGTCGCGCGAACAACGGAGCCGTGCCAGAAGGCGCTTGCGGATGCCAAGCTGTCGCCCGAAGACATCACAAAGGTATTGCTGGTCGGCGGCCAGACTCGCTCACCCATCATCATCAGCCGGGTGCGGGAGATTTTTAAGCGCGAGCCTTCGATCGAAATCAACCCTGACGAAGTCGTAGCTATCGGAGCCGCGATTCAAGTCGGTGTGCTGGCCGGCGATGTGAAGGATTTGATCCTTCTCGACGTAATTCCGCTGGCGCTCGGTATTGAAACGCGCGGCGGGCTGTTCACAAAGCTTCTCGAACGCAACTCGACTATTCCGACCAAGAAAAGTTTGGTGTTCACAACCGTCGCCGACAATCAGCAGGTCGTAGAGGTCCACGTGCTTCAGGGTGAACGCGAGATCGCCGCCGGCAATCGCAGCCTTGCCAAGTTTGAACTCGTGGGTATTCAACCCGCGCCCCGTGGTCTGCCACAAGTCGAAGTCACGTTCGAAGTGGATGCCGACGGAATCGTTTCGGTATCGGCTCGCGACAAGATGACCGGGCTCGAACAGGCGATGCGCATAACGCCTTCTTCAGGTTTGTCGGCGTCCGAGATCTACGACTTGATCGAAGAGGCAAGTCGTAGCGCCGAAAACGACAAGCGAATGAAGGAGATCATCATGGCTCGCAATCGGATCGAGGGATTGTTGCAGAACACGGTCCGGTCGTTCAGCGAGTTCGGGTGGATGTTGTCGGCCGAGGATCAGGAGTTTGTGCGCAACACTGTCGAACAAGCGCGAGAGATATTCTCGACCGAAGACCCGACACAGATGCGATACACGCTCGAGCTGCTCGAGAAAGCGGCACGCATGATTACGGATGCGATGTTCCGCCCGACCGGTCTTGCCTCCGGTCCGGCCCCAAGTCAGGATGAGGAGACCGCGCCATTGTCAGAGGTGTCGTAAAGTTTGCTATAATCCGCTGTCGGTTTGTGGTTTCTTGTTTCTGGTTCCAGTGAGTGCGTTGGCGCCAGAAACAAGACCAAAACTAGAAACCAAAACTGGAAATCAAAACTAGAACCAGGAACCACAGTTGAGTAGCAAACGCGACTATTACGAAGTGCTGGCAGTTGCCCGTGAGGCAAGCGATCAGGAGCTGAAGCAGGCCTATCGGCGCCTCGCTCTCAAATACCATCCCGATAAAAATCCCGGCGATCACGAATCAGAAGAACGCTTCAAGGAACTAAACGAAGCGTATCAGGTACTCTCGCAGCCCGAACTCAGATCGCGGTACGATCGCTTCGGCCACGCAGGAGTGGGCGCAGGCGCCGCCGCGGGCGCCGGCTTCGGTCAGGGCTTCCCAGGATTCGAAGACCTGTTCGATATGTTCGGAATGGGAGATATCTTTGGAGGTAGAACCGGCCGCCGCGCCGGGCCTCGCCGCGGGTCGGACCTCAGGTATGACATCGACCTCATTCTCGAAGAAGCGGCTGTTGGACTGAAGACCAAAATCAGAGTTCCCCGGCTCGAGACGTGTGAGACTTGTCGCGGAACGGGCGCAGCCGAAGGGGCGCAGCCAGTTCGCTGCACCGCGTGCTCCGGAAGCGGGCAGGTGAGATATCAGCAAGGGTTTTTCTCAGTTGCGCGCACTTGCTCGACCTGTCGCGGAGCGGGCAAGGTGATCAAGAACGTGTGTAAGCCGTGTCGAGGCGCAGGCCGCGTCGAGCGAGAAAAGACACTCGAAATAAAGATCCCGGCCGGCGTAGACAATGGTTCCCGCTTGCGAATAGCAGGCGAGGGTGAGGCGGGAGAAGTGGGAGCCGGGCGGGGCGACTTGTACGTAATCGTACACGTGAAAGAGCATGATATTTTTGAGCGGCGCGATGCGAATCTCTACTGCACGGTTCCTGTGTCATTTGCTCAAGCTGCGCTCGGAGCCGACGTGGGTGTGCGAACACTTGATGGCGAAGAGAAGCTGCGTGTAGGCGAAGGTACACAGGGCGGCACCATGTTCAGGCTGAAAGGGAAGGGCATGCCGGTGCTTGGAGGACGCGGACGAGGGGACCTCTACGTCGGCATCAATGTGATAACGCCAACCAACCTCTCACAGGACCAAAGGCGATTGCTTGAAGAGCTTGCCAAACTCGAAACCGATGGTCATCAGGAACGCGGTATTGTGGACAAGGTCAAAGACATTTTTAGTTAGCGTTTGCGATGCGGCCGAGGGAACTCAGGTTAGAACTACACTGAAGCACTCCTCTGCGTCCTCCGCGGTTTCTCCTGCTCAGTGGCTCGGAATCAACCGCAGAGGACGCCGAGGACGCAGAGGAGAATCATTCAAGCGATAGAAGCCAAATATCCGTTTTGGCCGAGGCGACGCTTACATAGATTGAGCGGTTGTCCCTCGATATATCAACACTGGATACTGTGTCCGGCGCGAATGAGAATAATTCACGAGGTTTCTTTGACTGCGCGTCCGTGACGTACACTTTATCCTCGAAACAAAATATCACTCGTTTGTCGCTCAAGAATTTCGATTCGGACCCGAAGTCCGAAATCATTTCATAACGTTGTGTATCGAGGGAATAAGTGAACAATCCGATATTGCTGATCCTGTATCCAGACCCGCAAAGATATTTCCCGTCGGACGACCATGAGTGCGCTACGAAGTGAAAAATAGAATCGTTGGATGGTGTCTCGAATGGCGTTTGCTCCTTCCAGGGTCTCCGCAGGTCCATGATGAACGACTTGCCTCCGAACAAGCTGTAAGCGAGATGAACGCCGTCGGGCGAAAACACCGGAATGACGGCGCCCGGCGCGGCAACCTCCGTAATCTGTCGCGCGCCGCTTCCGTCAGGGTTGATTGTCCATATCTGATAGGCGCCGCCCTTGTTCGAGTAATAAGCGATGCGCCTTCCATCCGGCGACCAGACGGGGATCATTTCATTGCTATCGTCGTTGGTGACCTGGTTGAGAGTTGAGCTGCCAAGCTTTAACGAGAAAATGTCCGGCTGAACTCCGACGGATTGGCAGACGAGAACCTGACCGTCGGGCGAGATAGACGGCGCGGTTATCTCACCGGATGAATTGATAGTCTCGGCGGTCTGTCCAATGACCTTTTCAGTGGCGGGATCGAAGTTCAGCTTTTCGATGTTCTCAGTGTATCTGGCTTGAACATAAGCGAGATGTCGTCCGTCGCTCGAGAACGAGATGTGTTTAGTGTCTGATGAGGGAATTGCAACCGGTTCAGGCTCGCTCTTCACTCGGCCGCTGGTTTGATCGACCTCAACGCGCCAAAGACCCATTACGCCCTTTCGGTTGCTGATGAAGTACAGGTAATCGCCATCCGGGGACCAGACAGGGTTCCAATCAATAAAAAGATCATTCGTGACTTGAACCGGATCGCTGCCGCTGGCCGCCACAGTCCAGATGTCGCGTTGAGCTGCGTCGTTTACTCCCCAATATGCGATCCTCTTACCGTTCGGTGACCATGCGGCCTGGACGGCGTCGGCTACCGTCACGTTTCTGCTTTCGCCGGTCGTTGCGCTTATGACCCAGAGGCGGCTCGGTATGTGACTTCTGTTCGGACTCTCGACGCTGTTCTCGGTGCACACGATCTCTTTGCCGTCTGGTGACCACGCCGGATTAAACCCAAAGTCCGTAAGCCTCTTTACCGACTCACCGGCCTCGGTCATTACGTAGATGCCTCCGCCGGCCGGAGCCGTTCGACGAAATGCAATTCGTTTTCCATCAGGAGAGAAAGCCGGTTGGGTGTCCTGCGCTTTCGAGTCCTCGGTCAGATTCGTAGTCTTTCTGGATCCGATGCGTTTCACGTAAATGTCATAGTTGCCTGAAACCGGACTGGCATAGATCAGCGATTTGCCGTCGGGCGAAAGGCTCGGAAAGTATTCGGGTCCGGCGCTCGACGTAATGCGAGAGGCAACCGCCCCGAGCCAGTCCGAGGAGCGCCTGCCCAGAAGAGATTTTCCGATGATGAAGGTAGTGAGCGCGACGGCCGCCACGACCAGAAAAGCCACCGCGGCGCGTTTCCAACCGAGACTGAGGTCGGCAAGTTCGCTCTTCGATCTTGAAAAAGCATTGGCCGATGCCGTTGCCTGCGAGTCCGGCCCCTTCTGTAGTTTCTTCAACTCGGCGCGAAAATCAGACACCGTTTGGTAACGAACCTCTCGATCCTTTTCCAATGCTCGATTGATGATTCTTTCGAGCTCGAGCGACACGTCGGGAGCGGAACTGGTTACAGGAGCCGGAGCTTTGTTCAAGATCGCGTCGAAAGTCGAAGCCGCGCTCGAGCCTTTGAAGGGTTGTTGCCCGGTCACCATCTCGTACAGCACGACGCCAAGGCTGAAAATATCCGCGCGGCTGTCGACCTCCTGCCCGAGCGCCTGCTCCGGCGACATATAGTTTATTGTTCCAAGGATCGTGCCGGCTTGAGTCGATTGATCCACGAAAGAGTGATTCGGATCGCTGTCTCCCGCCTCTGTGAGTTTCACCAGCCCGAAGTCGAGGACCTTTACGTAGCCGTCGTGACGAATCATCGTGTTTTCCGGTTTTATGTCACGGTGCACGATGCCGCCGGCGTGAGCGGCTCCAAGCGCCGAAGCAATCTGAATAGCCATCTCAACCGCTTCTTTTACGGTCATCTTGCCCCGATTGATTTTCTTTCGGAGCGTCTCGCCCTCAATGAACTCCGAGGCGATGAAATGCATACCGCGGTCCTGCCCGATCTCATAAATCGTAACGATGTTCGGATGATTGAGCGCCGACGCAGCGCGCGACTCGCGCCCAAACCGGGCTACGCGGTCCGCGGATTGAGTGAAATGGCTGGGCAGGAGCTTGAGCGCTACCTTTCGATTCATCTGGCGATCAGACGCGAGGTAGACTTCGCCCATCCCTCCTTCGCCGGCGAGAGAGATGATTTCATAGCGGCCGATCATCTTGCCCGTAAGCGACATACTCGAGTCTTCCGCAAGCGAGCGTGCGGCCAGATTCATTGCCGGAGTCTCGATAAAGCGCTCGGCTTTGTGGTAAGCGTCGAGTAAAGACTGAACCTCGCGGCGCAACTCGCCATCGCCACCGCACGCGTTGTCGAGATAAGCATCGCGCGCGTCCGGATCGACTTCGAGAGCCGCGTCCACCAACTGGTCGATCTTCAAGTAGCGGTCGGGAGTCATTCTAATTACTAAGTTCGCGATAGAGCCACGCCTTCGCTTTGTTCCATTCGCGCATAACGGTGACTCCGGAGATCTTTAGAACCTCGGCTGTCTCCTCAACCGAGAGACCGCCGAAGAATCTCAACTCGACGATGCGGCATTTGCGCTCGTCGAGTTTTCCGAGCTCGCTCAAGGCGTCGTCCAGCGCAACTATGTCGGCGGTTTGGCTGTCGCCGACGATCAAGGCTTCGTCGAGCGGAACGTGCCGCACCGTTCCCTCTTTGTTATGCGGCCGCTTGCGCGCGAAGTCGACGAGTATCCGGCGCATAAGCTGCGCGGACACGCCAAAGAAGTGTGCGCGATTCTCAAACCTGGCATTCTTCCAATCGATCAGTCGAATGTAGGCTTCGTTAACCAGGGCGGTTGCTTGCAGAGGATGATCGGGACTCTGACGGCCCATGTAACGCTTGGCTAACCGGTAAAGCTCGGCGTGAATCAAAGGCACGAGCTGTTCAAGAGCCGACTCGTCTCCATCACTCCAGGCGATCAGCAAAGCGGTGACTTCGTGGGAAGAAGCTTCCGTCATCAGAACCTTTGTGAGGTCTGCAAGTACGCGAAGAACATATCATAAACAGTACGTGTTTCTATAGCAAACTGAGTAGTAAGTAGTGTTCGGGTACTGGGTTGCTGACTCGTAACTGTGATCGGTCCTTTGCGTGCTTTGCGGCCCTTTGCGTCTTTGCGTTGAGTATTCCCTCAAGCCCGCAAAAGAATTCTCAGCGCAAAGGCGCAAAGGAGCGCAAAGCACGCGAAGCTTGTTTAATTCTCAAAAACACAGAGAGCCTTTCCTCCCCCTGATAGCTTTCCTCGCCCGCTTGCGTATTAAGAGAGTGACAGCGATTTCAATGTGGGAAAGAGATGACGATGGAAATGACACACCTGGACCTCAACAGTTTACGCGCAAGCGAAGTGATATCAATATACACAGCCAACAGCGTGTATCAGTTTTCGGTTACCGATCCCGCACAATGCGCAGGATGGCTCAGCGGCGGATCGCTCGGCGACGACCCCCTGCTGGCGACGTTGATCTGCTCGCTTACAACCAGGCACAGGAGCGCTGACTGGCTGACGCTCCAACCCGGCGCAAAAGCTGTCTTCTTTTGTGCCTCGACGCAGGGAATTCGACGCCTCGTCACCACTCGAATCCAAAAGATCGACTGCGCGGAATGCGGGGGCGTCGAAGTGGGTGTGGTTCCCGGTGATAGTTTTCGCAGCCAAACGTCGTACTCGTAAACGAAACGAAAGACTGCTCGAGTAGACGAGCAAATATGTAGTAGACCTGTATGGGCGGCCCTACGTGGCCGCCCCTCTTTGGTAACCGAGGACATTGGCGTTACAAAAAGGGGCGGCCACGGAGGGCCGCCCTTACATGGCTAGCGCATACCGTAGTGCGCGGCAATAAAAATCACCAAAACAAAATTATGATGATAGGTTTTGCGCGTTGTTTACGAATTAGAAGTGTGAAGGCGAAAGCCGCTTTCAAATGTTTTGCAAGGCCGGGAGAGAAAGGCCCGGCGTCAACTAATCTAAGGTAAGGAGAACAATATCATGCAAACCACAATCGACTACTTGAGAAGACAGTTGTTTAGAACATTCAATCTCGTTGAGACAATGGCGATTCTGGCGGTCACTATACTTGCAGTCGGGCAAGCTTCACCGTTAATCGGAGCGCAAAGCAAAACCGGCCGGCAGCCGACTGCCTCCACACCGCCGGCGGGTCAACAAGCCGGTGGGTTGAAGGACGCCGGAGTCGAGATAGACTTTGACAACATTGCGAGAAAAATCACAGCGGCGCTGGCCGGCAAGACCGCGGGGTATGGATTCGCGGTGTTTCACAACGGCCAACTGCAAAAGCACGGGGCTGGCGGCTACGCCAAAAGATCTCCGGACAAGCAGCCCGGCCACGAGATTCCCTTCACCGAGTACTCGCGCATTGAGATCGCGAGCAGCACGAAGACCGTCACCGCGATCGGGGTCCTGAGGGCGTTGGAGAGCAAGGGAAAGACGGATGCCGAATTGATCTACACTTATTTGCCGACGACGTGGAACATTCCCAACTCGGTTAAGGGGCTCACCTTTCGAGAGGTCCTTTCCCATCACAGTGGATTGAAGAAGGTATCGGACGGTACCTATGACGGCGTTCGCAAATCGATTGAGGCCGGAGTCTCACCCGGTTACGAGGAAGGGACGGGCGACTATCAGAACATTAACTATGCGCTGTGCCGTGTCCTTCTGCCTTACATAGTAGCCGCGCCGCAGATGAAAGCTTCTGAAGGCGATCCGAAGGCTGCCGCCATACTGACGGCCCAGACGTTTGCTCACTTTGTTCGCGACAATGTTTTCAAACCGGCGGGAGTCAGCCAACTGATTCAATTCCAACCCTGGGATGAGTCCAACAACCTGGATAATCTTGCCCTGCTTTACAACTACAAGGCGACCGACGTGCCGGGCATGCTGCCGTCGATCGATCCGCCTGAGAAGGCGGGCTTCGGACCGGGCGGACTTTTTATCAATGCTGTGGAGCTTGCGCAAATCGTGTCTGCCCTGGAGAACGACAAGCTGCTTGCGCTCAAAACGCGATTGATGATGAAGCAACATGAGTTGGGAATCTTTCGCTACAAAGAGACAGCGTACTGGAGCCACAACGGCGGCTTCGGTGACAGCAAGGGAAGAGGCAGCAGCACGCGGCTGGTCGCTTGTCCCAACAACATCCAAGTCGTCATCCTCATAAACTCGGGCGGCAACGCTTGCGCCAACACCTTCGACATAGTCAAAGACGCGGTTGATTCCTCAGTAAGCAAGCCATAGCCGTGTATTCTATAGACTACGAGAAAAGGGCCGGGCGACTCAAAGCCGCTCGGCCCGTTTTGTCTGATTTAGCAGGTTTTCTTCTGACGAGATGACGGACGAAAGTGTAGGAATGTCCTAAAGTTGTGTTGGTCGACGGAGACTACCCGGCTAGGCGGGGTTTGGAGTGCGGCGCGGTCTGTGCGTACGCGCCGCTTTGGCTGCTTTGAATCGCCTGCCAGAGCCAAAGCGGCGCGTACGCACAGACCGCGCCGCACTCCAAATATGCTGTCACTCGGCATGAGGTCGTGGTCTTTGCCGTGTAAGATTACCAACACAAGATTAGGACACTACGAAAGTGTAAGCCTGCGTTGTGCCCTACTTGGAAGGCGCGTAGTAGGGATTCTGCCCCGAACCGTGATCGGTTGTGTCGAGAATCTCGCGAACTTGCGGGACCTGCTCGCGAATCAATCGCTCGATCCCCATCTTCAGGGTCACGTCGGCGGCGCCGCAACCCTGACACCCGCCGCCCATTCTTATGAACACGTTGTCGTCCTGGACATCCAGCAGCTCGACGAACCCCCCGTGAGCCGCGACACCCGGATTAATCATCTCGTCCAGCACCTGTTGGACTTTCGTCCTCATCAGCTCGGAAGGCAGTCGATCACCTTCAGCAACCTCGGGCATGGGATTCAGAAACGAGCGGATCGCCGAGCCGACGCGCTTGCCGAGTTGACGCCAGTCTTCCGCGCCGCCTTGAGTCACGGTGACCAGGTTCCCGTCCAGTTCGACCTTCATCATACCGGGGAGCTTTAACAGCTTGTCGGCGAGATCGTTATCTTTGGCCTCTTCAGCGGTGTAAAACTCCGCCTGTCCGTCGTGCACGGGACGGTCGACGGTGAATCGGCAAACGTGAATGTCATTCCGGTCAACTTCGGCTTTGATTTGAATCTGTAATGGTGAACTCATTTGATTTCTCCTGGGCGCGTTCTGATTACTATCGTCTTGGAAATTTGATTATAGACGATTGGCCCCGGCGTTATCCAACTGCGTCGTAGTGTTCGGATTCTGCGTTGCTTAATAACTTCGCGTGCTTTGCGGTCGTTTGCGCCTTTGCGCTGTGTATTGAAGAAGTAAGACCCAATACTCAACGCAAAGGCGCAAAGGACCGCAAAGCACGCGAAGGACTGACCAACCGTCACAACTCAGCAACCCAAATAACCCAACGTCTACCAACTGCTAAATTCCTGCACGTTTTTGAAGGGGACCAAACTGGTCCCGCGTGGGCTCCGCTCAGCAGAACCACGCTTCAGTGAGCCGAGGCGGGCGCAAACGCAACGGATTGCGCCACTGGGAGTCACGGGCGGCCCGCTCATCTCCGCGTAACGAATAGGCAAGCTCACGAATCTTGAAAAAAGTCTCGGCGGCGTCTTCATTGCTGCCGGCGGCCTGTTCAACCAGCGCGCTCACTTGCGCGTGCAGAGCGTCCATCCGAGGATCGGGATGCTTCCACTCATAACTGAAGGACTCCTGGATCAAACGGCCGAGCCAACTCTCATTATCGGGATTCGACAGGAGCAACGACCCGGGAGGAACAAGCAATCGAATGCTGTACTGAACCGGGTCCACGTGATCGATTAAGTCTTCCGACTCTACAAACTCGAGCACGTCGATGTAGTCGTCGATCGTCGTCCACGGAGTAAACGAAACGAACGACGGTCTCATCGCGATGCCCGCTCCGCGCAGAATCTCCAGGGCTTCGCTAATATCGTCGCGAGTGTGTCCTTTTACCAAATTCTCGAGAACCGTGTTGCTGAGCGACTCGACCGCCGAAACAACGAAGACGCATCCTGGTTTCGCCAGCTCAGGAATCAACTCACGGTGCTTGAGGATGTGCTCGATCTTCGCAGTGAAATCAAAGGTGAGATCGGGAAACTCCTCGCGCATCGCTTGCGTGATTCGGAGCGAATGTCCCGGACCGTTCAGGAAATCGGGATCGCCAAAAGTTATGTGCTGGGCGCCCGCAGCTACGAGACCGCGAATGTCTTTGAGAACGACCTCCGCGGGAACAACAAAAAATCGCCCGTCGTACACAGGCGGGATCGGGCAATGTGTGCATTGATGCAAGCAGCCGCGGCTGGCTTCGACATAACCGACGAGCCGCTGCTCGCCTTTGATCTCGAGCCTCGCGTAGTGTTCGAGCGTCACAAGCGAACTGCGATCAGGCGACGCGAAGTTCAATCGCTCGAGCACCGGCCCCGACACGCGTCCTTTTGTGCTTACGCCTTGAACGTCAATCGACGCGCCCGATTCAACCGCTTCGACGAGCCCAACGAGGGCGGCTTCAAACTCGCCGCCGATCACTGAATCGGCGACAGTATCAAGCAGGTATTCCGCATTGAGCAAAGCATACAAACCGTAGAAGCAAATGTGACAGGAAGGATTGAGCTTGCGAACTTCTTCCGCGATTCGAAGTCCGAGGCGCAACGCCGTATGCATCGGAACTGATATTCCGACAAGCCGCGCGTGCTTGACCTTTTCGGCGTCGAAGCCTTCGACGGAAATGTCCATCGGTTGAGCTTCATAACCTGCCCGGCGCAACAGCCCCATCGGCATCGCGATGCCCGCAGGCTGATGCCCAAGCTCGTAGCAGGAGATAAGAGCGATTGATCCGCGCCTTGTTGATTGTTGTTTGCTCATCGCCAAGTCATTCTCGTCCTCGCTTAATCAAGCGAAAAGATACCGCACCAACGCCTACTGCAAAGCCAATTGTGATGAGAGCATCTGCAGTTAATCCACTCCATAGGATTTCATTCGTGTGAAGAATTGTACCAGACCTATGATCATAGCTCGTTCACCGGACCGCCACCGTCAGCCTGGTCCATTAGGAATTCAAGCCTGGCATGCGCCTCTCGTAACGCGGCTTCGACTCGGTCGGGCGTATCGGCGCGGCTGAAAATGAAGCCCAAGTAACTCGCGCCTTCCGGCGGCGGCAGAAGTTCCTGGGTGACGTGAGCCGTGATGATCACGTCTTCAACATCGGGAACAGTCCTGGCCGCCTCGACACCAAGCACCTCTCTCAAGATTCCTGCGCGAGGAATAGGAATCATCATCACACCGGATGCTTGATGCTCGCGCTGTACGGCTGCAACGTCTTCACCAAGCGCGTGACGAATGATCAGTTCCTCGAGCGACATGTCCTTGTCGAATCTCAACGCTCGCGCGCACAGGCCGCCGATCGAGCGGGCCGCTACTTCGATAACCCAGGGGCCGCGCTCGTTAACTCGAAGCTCTGCGTGCACCGTGCCTTTGGTCAAACCCATCGCGCGGACCGCCGCCGAAGTTGTGTCGATAATCTGTCGCTGAACACTTTGTGCAAGGCGCGAAGGCGTCACGTAGATCGTCTCCTCGAAAAACGGGCCGTCGAGTGGATCGGGCTTATCGAAGATCGCAAGCATCCGAAACTCGCCGTCGGTGACAAGCCCTTCGACTGCGACTTCAACCCCGGGAATAAACTCTTCAACGAGAGCTTCGCGCGCAAGCGGGCCACCGCGTCGCGCCACCTTCGGATTGCTGACAATGAGATCCAGACGGCGCACCACTGCCGCAAATTCTTCTTCGTTATCGGCTCGCATGACGCCGCGGCTCGTCGACAGAAACACCGGCTTCACGACGCACGGGAACGTAACTCGAGCCGCGACTTCTCTCGCATCTTCATCCAGAGAGAAACGCCAGAACCTCGGGACTTGAACGTCGCTTTGGCTGAGCACTTCGCGCATTCGATGCTTGTTCTTTGCGATCGTCGCCGAAGCCGCGGAATTGTGCTTCAGCATTAATGCCTCGGCGATTGATGCCGCGACGACTGCGGTGTCTTCATCCACCGGGATAACTGCGTCGACGGGAAAACGCGAGGCAAACTCCTGAGCTTGATCTCGCGCGCGGTCGGGCTCATTGAAGTCTAAGGTCAGCAGCCCTTCAGGGTTTGTGCTGAGTAGCGTGCTGGGCTGTTCAGAGGCGGCAACGACGTCGACACCGAGTTTGAGGGCTGCCTCGACGAAAGCCTTTGTTCGGTAGGTTGTCGTCGGAAGAAGAAGAAGCACTCGAGGCATATCGAGTTTAGTCTAACCGATGGTCGCGGCCGGGTCGAAGCGGGTTGCTCGCTCGCGATCTGACTGCTCCTCAGCGTCCTCAGCGTCCTCTGCGGTTGATTCCCGGCACAGATGAAGAAAACCGCAGAGGACGCCGAGGACGCTGAGGACTGCGTTGCCGCCAATCGCAAATAGCCAGTTGGTGGCGACTTGTGGTTTCGGTATATTAAAGTCGAGGAGTGGTTAACGATGCGTTTGACTGAGATGGTTTCGTGCGCGGGTTGAGCGGCTAAGCTTGCGCCGAGCGCGCTCGCTCAGGTACTGAGCGGGCTACCGAAACAACCATATGACGCGAACTTGATTGTCGGCTTCGACACGGCCGACGATGCAGGAGTTTACCGCCTTCGCGATGACCTCGCGATCGTTCAGACGCTTGATTTCTTCACGCCGATAGTCGATGACCCGTTCGACTACGGCCGCATTGCGGCGCTCAACTCGATCAACGACGTTTGGGCGATGGGTGGAACACCGATCACTGCGCTGGCGATCACTTGCTTTCCAAAGAAGGGTGTTGACTTCGCGATACTTGCCGAGATCATGCGGGGCGGCGTTCACGTGCTGACGCAAAACAAGGTCGCGCTGCTCGGAGGTCATAGCGTCGACAACGAGCAAATAATGTTTGGCTATTCGGTGACTGGAGTGATCGACCCAAACAAAGTTGCTACCAATTCCGGCGCTCGTCCCGGCGATGTGATTATTCTAACCAAGCCCATAGGCACGGGTGTGATCTCGACGGGAATCAAGTTCGCGAAGGCCACGCCGGAAGTCGCGGCATCATCGATTGAAATCATGTTGACGCCCGGCAGGGCAGCGGCAGAGGCAATGCGCGAATTCGATGTGAAGGGCGCGACTGACGTCACCGGCTTTGCGCTGATGGGTCACGCGTGGGAGCTTGCGTGTGCGAGCAAGATCACCATTGAGATAGATTCGGCGCGAGTGCCGATCTTGCCCGGGGCATTGGATCTCGCGAGCGCCGGAATGCTTACAAGCGGCGACAGGACAAATCGCGAGTACATCGGCGAAGACATCGAGATCAGCGAGCACGTGAGCAAAGAAATGCGGAATCTGCTTTTTGATCCGCAGACGGCGGGCGGCCTGTTGATTTCGATCGCCGCGGAGCGCGCCGCCGCATTGCTTGCCAGGCTTCGCGCGGACTATCCCCAGGCCGAAATCATCGGTAATGTAGTCGAGCGCCGCGCTCGTTCGATTGTTATCATTTAGACATATGCCAAACGAAGAACAATACGACGCGATTGTCATAGGCACGGGCCAGGGAGGCAAGCCTCTCTCGATTGCGCTTGCAAAAGCGGGATGGAAAACCGCAGTCATCGAGCGCGCATACATCGGAGGCACTTGCATTAACGTCGGATGCACGCCGACGAAAACGATGTACAACAGCGCTCGCGTAGCTTATCTCGCTCGTCGCGCGGCCGACTTTGGCGTGCATTCGGATGGCGTGAGCGTGAACATGGCCGAGGTCCGCGCACGAAAGCAAGGTGTCGTCGACAGCTTTCGTGACGGAGGCCGGCGAGGCATAGAAAAAACGGACGGCCTTGATCTTCTTCTGGGTGAAGCCGGCTTCACTGGTCCGCGCGCCCTCGAAGTCCGGATGAACGACGGCAGTATGCGCAAGATCGCCGCCGACAAAATATTCATCAATACCGGGGGACGCCCGGCGGCGCCCGCCATCGCCGGCATCGAGAAAATCTCTTACCTTGATTCGAGTTCGATCATGGAGCTCGATCAACTGCCGGAGCACTTGCTGGTAATGGGAGGCGGCTACATCGGGTTGGAATTCGGCCAGATGTTTCGGCGATTCGGAAGTCAGGTAACGATCATACAACGGGCGGATCATCTGCTGAACCGCGAGGACCCGGATGTTGCGGACGAGGTACTCAAGATTCTTCGCGAGGATGGTCTCACGGTTTTGTTGAGTACGGAGGTTCTGCGCGCCGGCCAGGAAGCTGACGGCATCGGCTTAACCGTTCGGACTCCCGAAGGCGAAGAGAGTTTGGCCGGCTCTCATCTTCTTGTGGCAGTCGGGAGGACGCCGAACACCGACGCTCTCAATCTCCGAGCTGCTGGAGTCGAGACGGACAAGCGTGGATTCGTAAAAGTAAACGACCGGCTTGAAACAAACGTGCCGGGTGTCTACGCGCTTGGCGATGTTAACGGCGGACCGCAGTTCACTCATGTCTCCTACGATGATTTTCGAATCATCCGCGCGAACGTGATCGAAGGCGGCGATGTGACCACCAGCGGCCGGCTTGTGCCGTACACGGTTTTCATGGACCCGCAACTGGGCCGCGTTGGGCTGACAGAGACAGAAGCGAAAGCAAATAATCTCAACATCCGGGTAGCTAAGCTGCCGATGGCTAACGTAGCGCGCGCGATTGAGATGAGCGAGACTCGTGGCTTCATGAAAGCGGTCGTTGACGCGGACACGAACCAGATACTCGGCTGCGCGGTGCTTGGAGTAGAAGGCGGCGAGCTGATGGCGCTCTTTCAAATGGCGATGATGGGTAAGGTTCCATACACTGTATTGAAGGAAGCAATTTTCGCTCACCCGACGATGGCCGAGTCGCTGAACAATCTGTTTATGAAGATGGATGCGTAGGCGGTTGCAAGTAGTGGGGTATTAGCGTGTTGCCAGCAAGCCGTCCTCTGCGTCCCCGGCGTCCTCCGCGGTTTTTCCTGCTCAGTGGCCCGGAATCAACCGCAGAGGACGCCGAGGACGCAGAGGAGAAACGCGAATGTGCGAGCGACACACTATCAGCCACTACCCGGTTGCAACACCAATTGTGATATTCTGGAGCTATCGTGATCGTGCCGAGGACGGTCTTATGTATCAAATCGACTTAGAGAAAGCCAAGTCACAAATGGAATCGCTGATTCAGGCGGCACTAGGCGGCGAAGAGGTCGTCATTACACTCGATCATGAACCCGTTGTGAAGCTAGTACCCATTCCAAAGTCAAATGGCCGTCGAAAGGCCGGAAGCGCCAAAGGAATGATCTCCATGAGCGAGGACTTTGACGAACCGTTGGAAGACTTTCGAGAGTATATGGAATGAAGCTCCTGCTCGACACGCATACGTCTTTGTGGTTCATCGACGATAACCCAAAACTCAGCGCAGCCGCGAAGAAACTGCTGGAGTCCGACTTGGACTTGATGATCAGCGCAGCGAGTCTTTGGGAGATTGCGATCAAAGTTAGTATCGGAAAACTCACCCTTACACAGCCATTTCAAGATTTCATTCCGGACCAGCTCACCAGGAATTCTGTCAAATTGCTGGCGGTTAGCATCGCACATCTGGCAGTTGTGTCCGGTCTGCCGTTTCATCATCGCGACCCATTCGATAGACTAATGGTCGCGCAAGCAATCAGTGAGCAGCTACCGATTGTTAGCGTAGACGACAAATTTGATCTATACGGAGCCAACAGACTGTGGTGACTCCGTACGCCAAAACTCCGATTGATCTAAATAGACGGACTAACCATGCAAGCTAAGAGAGAAGCGCCGGCCGCAAATCCAAACGCCTCGGGAATGATCAACCTCTTTCAAACGGTTCGCCGGCGGTCGATGCAAATCGTCGAGCCGCTCGAGATCGAAGACTATGTCGTTCAAACCGCGCCTTACATGAGCCCTCCCCGCTGGCATCTCGGTCACACATCATGGTTCTTCGAGTTGTTGCTGAAGAAATACTCGCCCGGCTATGAAATTTATTCGGACGAGTATTTGTATTACTTCAATTCTTACTACGAGCGGTTCGGGACTCGAATTCACAAAGACAAGCGCGGCACTCGTTCGCGTCCCACCGTGAAGGATACTCTCGCGTATCGACGTAGGATCGACGATGGAATGGTCGAACTGCTCAGTAAGTCTGGCGACGATGCTGCTGAAACGCGCGAGCTCCTGTCGCTGGTGAGGCTCGGGACAGAGCACGAAATGCAGCATCAGGAGCTGCTTGTATATGACGTTAAACATCTGCTCTGCGATTTGTATAAGCCGACGAACACCGGAAGCCTTCCCGCGCGCGATGATGTGACCGGGATGGCCGACGTGGAAGGCGGGTTGTTCTGGCTGGGGCATGCGGGTGGTGACTTTGCTTACGACAACGAGAAGCCTTCTCACCTCGTGTACGTTCAGGATTTCGCAATCGATCGCGGGCCGGTCAGCGTCGGCCAGTATCTGGAATTCATTCGTGATGGCGGCTACACAAACTTTGAATGGTGGTTTTCCGAAGCCTGGGACTGCGTTCATCGAGAAGCCTGGCAAGCGCCTTTGTATTGGGAACAGCACGGGGCCCAGTGGATGATCCGGGACTTCTCGGGCGTCCACTCGGCGGAAGAAAAATCTGACGAACCTGTGACCCACGTGAGTTTTTACGAAGCTTCGGCATTCGCCAGGTGGGCCGGCAAGCGATTGCCGACTGAGGCGGAATGGGAAAAGGCCGCTTGCCTGCCGCCGCAGGAAACCGCTCGGCTGAACTTTCCATGGGGAGACGAGAAACCGGATGCGTCGAAAGCGAACCTGTTCGAAAACAACCTCTGGGGTGTTGCACCGATAGGGTCGTTCCCTGAAGGCCGTAGCGCATACGGTTGTTATCAGATGATCGGCGATGCGTGGGAGTGGACCACGTCTGACTACGTTTCGTATCCGGGGTTCAAGCCTGAGTTCGACGAGTATAACGACAAGTGGTTTGTCGGCCAGAAGGTTTTGCGAGGCGGTTCTTACGCGACGCCGCAGTCGCACATACGCGCAACCTACAGGAATTTCTTTCATCCGGATGAGCGATGGATGATCTCCGGCTTTCGCTGCGCGAAGACGATCTGAAAGAGTAATGACCGGTAGCATCCAGCCGTTTCCAATCTCGAACCGCGAGTTGATCGAGGCTCTGCGTGAAACTCGCGAGCGAACGCTTGAGCTGATAGGCGACCTGACCGACGAGCAACTGATGGGTCCTCGCCTCCCAATCGTCAATCCGCTACGTTGGGAGATTGGTCACATTGCGTGGTTCCAGGAATACTGGGTCCTCCGGCACCTTGGCGGCTTGCAGCCGACGCTGGCGCAGGGGGACAGTCTGTATGATTCGGCTCGCGTACCTCACGATACGCGATGGGATTTGCCGCTACCTTCCAGAGCAGAAACTCTTGCATACATGAGTCGAGTCCTCGAGCGCGCGTGTGATCTGGATGACAGGAGACTCCGCGAACCGATCGACGGATACGACGAGCGGTACTTCCTGCACCTCGTCCTGTTTCATGAACAGATGCACGCCGAGGCCATAACCTATACGCGGCAGACGCTGTGTTATCCTCGGCCTCATCTCTCGATTTCCTCCGACATCGGATCGCTTACGCGAGGCGCGCTGATTAGCGGCGATGCGCATTTGCCCGGCGGAACATTCGCGCTCGGCGCTTCATGGGGCGCAGCCTTTCAATTTGACAACGAGATGCCATCGCATAATGTCTACGTCTCGCCCTTCGCAATTTCAAAGACAGCGGTTACCAATGGTGAGTTCGCGGCGTTCGTTGAAGATGGTGGCTACGCGACGCGCGATCTGTGGAGCGATGAAGGCTGGCGGTGGAAGCAGGCTGCCGAAGCCGATCATCCGGTTTACTGGCGGCCTCAATCAAACGGATGGCTACGACGAGACTTCAACGAGTGGGCGCCGCTGGATGAACGAATCGCCGTGATACACGTCAACTGGTTTGAGGCCGATGCATACTGTCGCTGGGCCGGAAGGCGCTTGCCGACGGAGGCCGAATGGGAGATGGCGGCTAGCTGCGAGCTTTCATCTGATGGTCATCATTCCATATCGAGTCACAAGCGTCGATACCCCTGGGGCGATGATCCGCCGACTCCCGAGCGCGCCAATCTGGATTGGCGCAGATTGGGTTGCATCGAGGCGGAGGCATTGCCCGAGAGCGATAGCTGCTTCGGCTGCCGCCAGATGATCGGCAATGTATGGGAGTGGACAGCAACTGCCTTCGAAGGCTATCCGGGATTCGCGCCCGGTCCCTACAAAGAATATTCGGAACCATGGTTTGGCAACCACAAGGTTCTGCGCGGCGGTTGCTGGGCGACGCGGTCGCGAATGATTCGAAGCGCTTATCGAAATTTTTACACGCCGGAGCGCCGCGACGTGTTGGCAGGATTTAGAACGTGCGCGGCGTAAAGCTCCGCAGGCTCCTTGCAGACGGGCGGCGAGCGATTCGCAATTTTCCAATTTTCATTTTCCAATTTTCATTTTCCATTGTCATCGCTCATTGATTAACCGATGGTCATCAGATGACAAATGACAAATTACAAATGGAAAATGGAAAATGAGCCGACGACCTCAGAACTCTTAGCTTTGGTTCCTCAGCAAACAACATGAAGATCGCCATAATCACGCCGGCGCCCCCGAACTCGCGGTATGGCAACCGCGTGACCGCTCTCAGATGGGCGCGCATTCTCAGAAGGCTTGGGCATTCGGTCAACGTCAAACAAGCTTATGACGGAGAACGAATTGAACTGCAGATCGCCCTGCACGCGCTCCGCAGTCATGCTTCGATCGCCCGTGTTCACCGGGACCATCCTGGTATTCCAATTGTAGTAGCGCTCACCGGCACTGACCTGTACCGCGATCTTCAGCGGAGCAAGCAGGCGCAACGGTCGCTCGAGCTTGCGACGCGAATTGTAGTTCTGCAGCCCAAAGCTCTTGAGGCCTTGCGTCCGAGCTGGCGCGAGAAGACTCGCGTCATCTATCAATCGGTCGAAGCCATTACTGAAAAGACGCACACGTCGAGAGTGCGGCCGGGCGCATCCGCGGCGCGCCAGACGTTCGACGTCTGCGTGATCGGTCATTTGCGAGCGGTGAAGGATCCATTCAGAGCCGCGATGGCTGCGCGCATGTTGCCGGTGTCATCACGTATTCGCGTTATTCAAGTCGGGGCTGCGATGACGCCGCAACAAGAACTTCGAGCGCTCGCTGAAATGAAGACGAACCCTCGGTATCGATGGTTGGGAGAACAAACATCGGCGCGTACGCGAAGAATAGTGAGCCGGAGCCGCCTTAGCGTACTTTCATCACGATTGGAGGGAGGCGCAAACGCGCTCGGCGAGTCCATCGTTGCAGGAATTCCGGTGCTGGCTTCTCGCATTCCGGGTTCGGCAGGCATTCTGGGCGAGGACTATCCGGGCTACTTTGAAACGGGTGCAACGGCCGAGCTCGCGAGACTGATGACTCGCGCCGAGACAGATCCCGGATTCCTGGGTGAATTGAAGAGAGCCTGCGATAAACTTGTTGAACTCTTCGATCCAGTGCGCGAAGAAGCATCGTGGCTGGAGTTGCTTGATAAGCTGCTCCAGACGGCGTGAGTCGCGGGTACTCCAGCGGCTCGCGACCTGAAACTAACTGGACCAATTCTGTTTTCGCAATTGCATCGCGCGTTGGGTAGCGGGGTATTAGCGTGTTGCCGACAAGCAGTCCTCTGCGTCCGCGGCGTCCTCCGCGGGTTTTCCTGCTCAGTGGCTCGGAATCAACCGCAGAGGACGCCGGGGACACAGAGGAGAAACGCGAATGTGCGAGCAACACACTATCGCCCTACTACCGCGCGTTGACAATAGAAGATGGCGGTCAGTAAAATTCAAATCACTTGGGCCGTTAGCTCAGTTGGTAGAGCAGCTGACTCTTAATTGCATTGGCGGCGCATTCGCGACCGCCCCCAAACCCAACAACTTACAAGCTGTCTATTCAGTTTTCGTTCAAACAATCAGTTGCTCATTAACAGCTATTTTATCACGCGTGTCAATGGCCTTGACGTGAGGGATATACTTTGGGGCGCACATTCGTGACGCCCCTGGAGGTCCGATGAAACGCTACATCATTCTAGGCGTTGGGGTTGTTTGTATCCTTATCGGGTTCAATTATGCTTCCATCAAAGAATGGTGGGATAAACAGAATACGCCGCATTCGTATATTGAACCTGTCTATGGTTCTTTCAAACCGGAGGAGAAGGTTGATGCTTACAAGGGCCGGATACTTGCAGAGAGAATAAACACCCGTATCTGGATGGAATCTGGCTACCTTGTCTATATCGAAGCTGATCAGCCTGTCAGTGTTGAGATTTCTGAGACTGGATATGAATCGACAAGGAAGGATGGCGCATTCAAGTTGGACTTGTTAGTTCTTTCACCTCAAGATGAGGCTATTAAGAAAAAGGAAGATACATACAAGGGTTTCTTCATAGCTCCGCTCTCCGAAACCTGTGAATTGATTTTGGGTTCTGACAGAGATACTAAGTTCACCCTTGCCATAGCTAAACTTCCGCAGGATTATTTTAAGGATTATAAGAGAGCTCATCCCGAGGTGAAGTAATGGAACCGATGTGGCTCGTAGTGGGTGCTTTAATAACTGCGTTCGGATTGTATGAGATTGTTACTCATTACAAGAAGGACTCTCCAGCCGAGCGTGTAGATAAACTCCGTCAAGACAAATCCAGCACCAAACAAGGAGCCTTGGCAGCTGGGATACAATACAAGGCAGCAGAAGCGCGTACAAACACCACTGTTCAAGTAACGAAGGAAACCGTAGCTCAACTCGATTTAGAAAAAGCACCCGAACGTCACGACCGCGTTATTGAAGTTGAGAAAACGCTTCATGAAAACGTTGTCGTTGTAACTAGCGAAGCTACGGCGCAAAGAGTCAGTCCTCAGGCACACGACCAAATACGAACCATTCAAGAGCAATCCAGAGTCAAAGTGGACGAACATCGTGAGATGAAAGAGGTTGATAAACAGGTATATCAGTTTGAAAAAGAGATTGACGTTAAGGGTGCAATCATTGCCCGTATCGCTGAACACTATGAAATAGAAGTTCTCACCGAAGCTTTCAATAGGGCAGTAGATACTCGTCAATTACTTTTGCTCGAACCTGATAGTGAAGCACGGCGGCAGAAGCTTGAGAGACTCGACAAGAATATCAAGGATCTCGATAAGGCGATTGATGGCAAAGGGCAGAGACTTATTCAAGGAGATAGCCGGCCAAAGTTGGGAACAGGCGACGAGGATTAATACAATCCCGCCGATTGACTCAACCATTGACCAACTTTTCAAACGTACTCACTCCCGTCACCCCTTACGCCTTTTGGGACACGGGATGGATGGTTCCGACCTCACTATTACTGAAGAAGCTCGGCAGTCTCACCTTCACATAATCGGGACCACGAGCGAAGGTAAATCAAAATTCCTTGAGTGGTTGATTCGCGGAGATATCGACCGAGGAAATGGGCTTGTATTCTTTGACCCCTCCGATAGAGGGGATACGATGTACAAAGTTCTAGCTTACTGCGCCAAAAAGAAGCACGAGAAAGTTTTAGTAATAGACGCGCATCATAGATACCTCTACAACAAGGTTGCTCCCATCAATCCGCTGGGAAAATACAAGGAAGTAAGCATAGCGAATTTGCAGGATACTTTCCGCGTTTTGTTTAACGTGCGGGACGCTGCTGAAACAGCCCGAATTCAACGTTACTTAACAGCCATCATTTCCGTCTTGTGGAGCGCTAAAGCCACACTCGCTGATTCACTGTACTTTACAGAGCCAGGATACATTTACCAACGTGTGAAGATCCTTGAGCAGAGCGACGAGTCCGATAGACACCGCCTTGCTCTGGAGGAAGTCTTCAAGTCTAGGGCAATGTACTTAAACGAGCTTCAGTCTACAGTCAGAAGGCTTGAGCCACTATTCCATCCGACGTTATCCACAATGCTCTCCCACACTGAAGGGATAGACTTTGCTAGACTGATAGCAGACAGGTGGGTAATTCTAGTCAATCTTTATTCAGGGTTCGGGTTTGAACCCATCCACACTCGCTTACTTGGAACACTAATCATCAATGAAATTATCTCTGCTATTGACAGGCTTCGGGCTGGGAATTGGCGTGGGGTATATTATCTCTACCTCGACGAAGCCGGCAGATATGCCAACCGAAATCTGGCAGACCTTCTTGCTTATAAGCGCAAGTCTGGCCTCCGCGTGGTACTTGCACACCAGTATTGGAGACAGTTTGAAGACCCCTACATCTCAGAAGCAGTCAAAGAACTCTGCAAAATTAAAGTAGCCTTCTTCCAGCCCGATGCTGCCGAGAGACTCGAAACCGTAAAGGCAATGTACGGAGGTGAGCTTAAGGATAGGGACGTTTCTTATGCTCTATCAAATTTGAGAAAGCAGCACTGCGTTATCAAGAAGCCAAAACAACAACCGATGTTGGTAAGGGTGCCGGACGTTGCGGATATCCAAGTCGATATCAAACCCTACCTTGAACAGATTTATAAGAATCCGATATACAAAACACCAGATGACGCTCGACCAACGCATCATAATACTAAGAGCCCTCGAACTCGAAAAGCGGATGACCGCCCAGCAGCTCGCACGGATAGCGTACCCTCACGCAACGAGTCCTTTGAAGATCTACAAGTCAGGTTCGCAGTACCAGTATCCCCCAGGGTATCAACAGACGCTCCGAATCCTTCGGGACCTAGCGGCGGCAAAAGACAGGCGCGGAAAAAGAAAGAAGCCTGAACTTAAGCGTCACCCTTCACCTTACAAGGAGTATCCCGACCTCTGGATGCTTCCTGATACCGACAGACTTAAATTCGACCTCTACCAGCACGAGATAATGTGCGCCGACATCTTCACGGCGTACTGGGGGACGTTCACACATTGGGGCGTACCGCGCAGCGAGACGCTGGAACGGCTCCAGCTAAAGCCGGATAGGTACGTTAGATTCGGGGAAGCCGAGTTCTTTTTGGAGGCGGACAGAGGAAGTGAGGGTACCTCTATCCTGCGCAGCAAGATTGAGAAGTACGAACGCTACAGCCAGAACCTTAAGCGACCATTCCACGTCATCTTTGTGGTCCAGGACTACTGCAAAGACCTGTCAGTGAAGTTCATCAAGGACCCCGCCGAGAAGGAAGCCACCCGACTGGATAAACAAAAGAAACGAGGAGAGGCTATCGCAGGATTAATACAAGAAGCACGCACCGGAGAGATGTGTCTTTTCACCTGCGTTGACTGGATAACCAACCACCCCACGAATAGCATTTTGGCCAGTCCTTTAGGGGCTGTTTACTCATTTGACGAGCTCGCAAATCGCTACCAATAACGAGTACAAACTTTGTACAAACCGCCAAGCACTATTTGTCTTGTTAAAGTCGGTTTCTAATAAAGTTACAAACTATCAAACTCTATGACGGAGGGCGGGAAAATGATTCTCGATTTCCGCTTCCGTTGGTCGCTGAGATACGTCGTTCCGAAGATGGGTTTGGATTCAGAGAATTCAAAAGAACGACTGACGGGTAGTACGAGGATTCTTGATATCGGTTATCAGGGAGCGGGGTCTTGGGTTGGCGCTACAAGCGCACCCAAATCCGTCTGAAGGGCGAACTCAATTCGACGGCACGGGCCGTTTGTTGTTACTTATAGAACTTCCAAGTTCTAAGACAGGAATCAGAGAAATTGAGTGATGTAGTTATCCACAGCCGTCCGGCTAAAAGTCGCCGTCCGTCTGATGGATAACTATGCGCCAGTGTGCGGCTCGGTCGCTTTCGCTACGCTCAAGCAGAAGATGATTATTTTGGTGATGGTGAGTTTGTTGATGTTATGCACAGGATTTGTTCTGAGTTCAGCAGCTAAGGTTGTGGATAGTTTGGGTGTTTGTTCCAGTTTTCGGGGGTTCTAAGTGTTTGCAAAGGTCGAGTGAGTTTTCTATGTTTAATAGGGAAGGTCGTCAGATGAAGAAGTATAAGAAGATTTTTAAGTTTCAGATAGAAGAGAGTGAGTTTGAGACATTGAGAGAGGGAATGGAAATAGCAGTTAAGGCTAAAGACAATTATAACCGACGACAAACAGTGAACGTGCTTGCGAAGTTGAACGACATTGCAGAGGGTGAATCAGAGTATGACAGAATTTACAGATAGCATATGACATATTGGAGATACTATCCGAAGAGAACATTTGTGAGAGCTAAGATGACGCTCAAGCGACCGAGCCTGTACACAGCCAGTCCCTTGTATCCTGCACAGTTATCCAGTTTGCTATAATGTCTTTCAAGACGGAATAAGCCCCGACCTGTTAAAAAGGCAGAGCCCGTATTGGAGAGACTCAAGATAATGAGTTAGCTTGCGGGAATGCCGAGTGACAGGGTAGCTCGGTGTTAGGTCTTCTGATTTCAAACTACCCAATGGTTGAAAGCGGTACGGCCCTGTACTAGGAAGATTTTGCTTGGTCCGTCAGTTTTGTAGCTCCTCTTGATTAAGTTCGAGGGGAGCTTCCCTATAAAAATGCAAAACCCCGCACTGGGCGGGGTCCCGGGTTTTCACTTGAAGAGTTCCAGGTAACTCAATGTAGTCTGTGTATATTTACTCGAAGATCCGAGGAAGTTTGAAGAAGTAGTCGTTGCGTTCGTCTGCTATCTGAAAGAAGACTTCTGACCAAGTGTATGTTAGGGCGATTAGGGCGGCTGTGAACTGTAAACCGCCGAATTTCCCTGAAAGTGTCAATCCCAAGAGTACTAAGACTCCAACTAGCGTCGAAACAATAAACTTTACTTGAAGTTGAAGCGAGGTATCCGGTTCCAAGTTCTACCTGTGAAGTAGATAAGAGCGCCGTCAGGCGTTGCATTCGGTTCCATAGTGTTTTCTCCGTTTTCATTATATATACGGGGTGGTTCACTCACCCCTCGCTAAGATGTACGAAAACGTATCGGCGTTGTTCCCGCCCAAACCTGGCGCTCTGAATTGTCGAAAATAATCGAAAATGATATTTTAGCCGCGTGGCTATCTGCATCGTCTCATTCGTGGATACATCGGGCTTGCGTCATAGTGTTGAGGTTCAGGCCGACACGCTATACGAGGCAGGTGTACTAGCCATTCGCACGTTCCGTCAGCACCAATGCGAGCCAGGACCAGCAAGCAATCTTGAGATAGAAGTCCGAAGCTCAGTTACTCACACAATCACGCCAACACGGATTCAGGAGTGGTTAAGGGGAGGGGCAAAGAGTCCGAAGGAGGCGGTGATGAAGGAGCGATTGAGGGCTCTGCTTTAGCTTTCCATACATACCCACCGGCCATTCTGATTCTCCCTTGCATACACAACTTGATTGAATAGGGAGTGAGCCCCGCAGTTCTGGAAGCTGATCCGATGGAGGGGTGTTCAGCTATCAGACCTCCGTCTAGTGAGAATTGAAGGACAGGCTTACTTGGTATTTGCGCCGGCAGTATGGGTTCACTACTTATCCCGTAATGCCAGCCATACTCCCAACCACAAAAGCAGAGAGTAATCTTATGGATTCTGCAGTAGGCTTGCCTTACATACTGGTTTGCCGTTGAGCCAGGGCTGTACCTCTTGTTTTGCGTGCGCTTGAATCGCAGGAGACAGCCGAATAAAGGTGAGTGGAAGTGGTCAGGTTCCATTTGTGTTTTTGTTTCTTGCTGGTTTGCCCCAGCATTTAAGGGCTTTTATTTATCTGTAATATGCTTTACTCTCAAGATAGAGGTTAGATTTCAGTTTAGTCAAAACAGACTAATGAATATCGCTAGCGATTGCCTCAAAACGGCAAGCCATTGTTTTTCTTACAAGCCTCTTCTACCAGTTTAATCATTCGGTCAGCCTTATTGATAAAGCGTTCATAGGCCAATATAGCCGATAAAGCTTTCTCTCTGATCCGGCGGATACGCACCATATCTGGATTATTTATCTGACTGTTGTTGTCGTGGTCGTCACCTGGAGCAAGATAGCTGTAGTGACCAAAGATTGTCTTAGCTGGTTTCATACTTCGGCCTCGGAGTAGCCGCAGGAGTGGCAACGAATAAACGGAATAATCTCACCCTCACGGCCAGACATCTGCCAGTGACCATAGAGAGGACTTCCGCAATTCGGGCAGACACCCACGACCTTGTTGGCATATATGTCTTGTTTAAGCGGTTTTAATTTAGGTTGCATTGCTCTTTGTTAATTAGTGAAGTTTTGATAGCCGAGAGTAGGGCTCCGGTGAGGGTCCATATTCCCAGTCCGGTCAGGCTTGTTCAACCAGGCTTTGTCCCAGCACTCGCCAAAGTTGATAGTACAGGCGCGGATCTCTTCCCAAGTTTTATGTGTGTGATTCATACTGGCCGCATTTGATAAAAGGCTAGTAATACGATTCCCGCTCCAAAAGCTATACAGATAAGGTAAGGAAGGACTGAGTGGATGAAGAAGTTATGCCGCTTCGGATAACGATAATAATGTTGATACATTGGCTTGTTTATTAGGTTTTGAATAGATCCCGCTTTCCTTTTCACACCGAGCCTTGAAGCACGTATGCAGGAGAGAGTGCTTGTCCCAAGGCTCCGCAAGGAATCCCCGGCCACAGTGCTTACAGTTCATTCTATGTTTCATAGTAGATTGGATAAGTGTACTTTGATAACTTTCTGAACGTATGAGCGCTGGCAACCGACCTTTATACTTATTGCCCGCTTGCTCATACCCTTTTTCCATAGTTTGATGATTCTAGTTTTGAGCTTCATAGAGTTAGGCTTCTAAAGCCATTGATACTTTGATAGCGGTTTTCATTCCACATTTGAAGCAGTTGGCAAACAAGGTTTGAATAGGTAATCCGACTTGCGTGCAACCAGTAACTTCCCAATCCACGAGCTGGTAATGTGGCTCTTCAGGACATTTCATACATTTGATTGGTTCTGCCTGATAGGGCTTATTGGTAGGACTACTTACATTATAAAGTGTCACTGCTACCTCGTCAAATTCGCATATTTAAGCCTAGAATCAGAATCACTCGATAGTTTATCCACAGGGTTTTGATGGATTATCAGACCGCAGTTGAACTGAGAGAGGCGGGTGTTTCGCAAGAAACCCGAAAGCACATTAATAGATACGGAACTGTGTTTTGGACCAGACGATGGACCCATTATCCAGCCTATCCTATCGCATCTGATATTCGAGTAATCGTAAAAGAGAGACTACGTGAAATTCTCCCGGATTGGCCTGATCAAAGTATAGAAGTTCATATTATTTTGATGGAATCGGGCGCATATGGGATGGATAAAGCATACAGAATCGCGCAAGTGTTACTAGAAATGATTCCCGATTT
>DATNBZ010000259.1:0-6556 GCA_035607285.1 Blastocatellia bacterium
GTGGGTGATTGCAAACGTACCCGAGGGGCAGGTGAACGCTCTCCGCGTAGGGACGCCAGCCGAGATTCGCTCCGCCGCGTTGGGACAGAATGCGATTGCCGGTCGCGTCACATACATTGACTCCGCTCTTAACGAGGAAACACGAACAGGCCGCGTGCGGATTGAAGTTGCCAATCCAGGTGAGCGACTGAAGACCGGCATGTTTGTCGAGGTTGGATTTCAAACAGGGACAACGGGAACGGGCACCAGCGAGACTCAGGAGCTTGTAATCCCTGATGAGGCGGTCCAGCGCATCGGTGAGCGAAGCATCGTCTTCGTCGCAAACGCAGGCGAGGTCGGGCATTTCGAGGTGCGTGACGTCCAACTCGGCGGAGCGGTGGAAGGCTACCGAAGAGTGCTGAGCGGAGTAGCTCTTGGCGACCGCGTGGTCACTAAGGGCGGCTTCGCGCTCAAGACCCAGCTTATGAAGAAATCTTTGGGCGAGGATTAGGAACATAGATGATTAATGGCCTCATTCGCTTTGCGGTCTCACAACGGGTTCTCGTGCTGCTAATGGTGGCGGTCCTGATTGGCGCTGGCCTATACAGTCTTCAGCACCTTCCCATTGACGCTGTACCGGACGTAACCAACGTTCAGGTTCAGATATTGACAGCAGCGCCTTCACTTGCCCCGATTGAGATCGAACGTCAGATAACATTCCCAGTTGAGATTGCAATGAGCGGACTGCCCGGTATCGAGCAGATTCGCTCGGTTTCAAAGTTCGGTCTCTCCGCCGTTTCCGTCGTGTTCGAGGATTCGACGGACATCTATTTCGCGCGTCAGCTTATTCTCGAACGACTTTCTCAAGCGCGCGAGCAGATACCGCAAAGCATCGGCTCGCCTGAAATGGGGCCGATTTCTACCGGCCTCGGAGAAATCTATCAATACGAGTTGCGCGGCTCTCCCGGCAGCGGCTACGACGCAACAGCGCTCAGGACGGTTCAGGACTGGAGCGTGCGAAGGCAATTGCTGGGCGTGCCGGGCGTTGTCGAGGTCAACAGCTTCGGCGGGTTGGAAAAGCAATACCAGGTGCGGATAGATCCCGCCAAGCTGCAGGCTTATGAACTTGGTCTGCGCGATGTTCTTGAGGCCGTAGCGCGCAACAATGCCAATGTGGGCGGCGCTTACATTGAGCACGGCGCGGAGCAATACCTATTACGAGGCATCGGACTTGTTCAGTCGGCCGATGACATTTCGAACATTGTAGTTAAGACGGGAAAGGAAGGCATCCCGATCTATGTTCGGGATCTCGCGGAGGTCGTTGCTGGAGCGACCGTAAGACAGGGCGCAGTTACAACAGACGGGGACGGCGAGATTGTAGCGGGCATCGCCATGATGCTCAAAGGCGAGAATTCGCGAGCCGTAGTTGACCGCGTAAAAGAGCGTGTTGAGCTTATCAAGAAAACTCTGCCAAAAGGCGTTCAGCTCGTACCCTTTTACGACCGCACGGAGCTCGTCAAGCGCACGATTTCAACGGTTGCAAAGAACCTTATCGAGGGCGCAATTCTGGTGATCGTCGTGCTGATCCTGCTGCTCGGCAACTGGCGCGGATCGCTTCTAGTCGCCACTGTCATCCCGCTCTCGATGCTCTTTGCCGCGATACTGATGCGCGTCTTCAACGTATCGGGAAACCTGATGAGTCTCGGCTCGCTCGATTTCGGATTGATCGTGGATGGCGCGGTGATCGTAGTCGAAAACGCAGTGCGTCGGCGCGCCGAAGCGCAACACGACAAGTCGCACGAGCCTCCCGAACGCACAATTCTCGAAGCCTGCATGGAGGTCGGCCGGCCGGTCGTCTTCGCAGTAGCGATCATAACTATCGTATACCTGCCGATACTCAGCCTGACCGGAATAGAGGGCAAGATGTTTAAGCCGATGGCGCTCACCGTCGTCTTTGCGCTCGTCGGCTCGCTCATTCTGTCGCTGACCTACGTCCCTGCAGCAATGACGTTCTTGTTACGCCGACCTGTTTCGGAAAAAGAGAGCCCGGTTATCCGTTATGCGAAACAGTGGTATCGTCCCGCACTCGCATATGTCATGGAGAATCGAAAACAAGCGCTTGCTGTGGCGGGGGCGCTAGTGATCGCGAGCGGAATACTCTTCCCATTCTTAGGTGCGGAGTTCATCCCTCGATTGGAGGAAGGGTCTCTTGCTGTTCAGGTACAGCGGTTGCCGAGCGTGTCGCTTACCGAGTCTATCGCGATTGCGACTCACGTAGAGAAAGTTCTGCACAGCTTTCCTGAAGTAATAAAGGTAGTGTCAAAGACTGGCCGCGCGGAAGTCGCAACCGACCCTGAGAGCGTTGACAAGAGCGATGTCCTGGTCCAATTGAAACCCCCAGCCGAATGGACAAGCGCCCACACTAGAGAAGAGCTGGTCGAGAAGATGTCAACGAAACTGGAAGAGAATGTTCCGACTGCCGTCTTCAGCTTCTCGCAGCCTATCGAGCTGCGCGTGGCGGAGCTTATCTCCGGCGTCCGTTCCGACGTGGCGATCAAACTTTTCGGGGACGATCTCGATACCTTGAAGGACAAGGCAGATCAGATCGTTCGCGTGGTGAACAAGATACGCGGAGCGGAGGACGTGAAGGCTGAACAAGTGTCAGGCCTGCCGCAGCTTCAGATAAAGCCCGACCGTGCGGCGATCGCTCGCTATGGGATTAACGTCGAGGACGTGAACAACCTGGTCGAATCCATAGTCGCGGGCAAACCAGCCGGTTTGGTCTATGAAGGCGAGCAGCGTTTCGCCCTTGTAGTCCGATTGACCGACGCAACGAGCAAGGACATAGACACAATCAAGGACTTGCTCGTCCCGGCTCCAAAGGGTGTCCGCGTGCCGCTGTCGCAACTCGCAGAGGTGTCGACAGTCGAAGGACCTGCTCAAATTTCAAGGGAAGACACCCGCCGGCGCATAGTGGTCGAGCTTAATGTTCGCGGTCGCGATATCGCGAGCTTCGTGAAGGAAGCGCAGGCCGCAATCGAAAGGCAAGTTGAGATTCCCAGCGGATACTACATACGCTGGGGCGGCCAGTTCGAGAGTCTAGAGCGCGCGTCGGCGCGTCTGTTGATCGTGGTACCACTCGCTTTGTTTTTGATCTTCGTACTGCTGTTCACCATGTTCAACTCGATCAAGCAGGCATTGCTCATCTACACGAGCATTCCACTCGCGGTTGTGGGCGGCGTGTTTGCGCTCTACCTGCGAGGGCTGCCGTTCTCTATCTCGGCTGGTGTTGGCTTCATCGCGTTGTTTGGAGTCGCGGTGCTCGACGGCGTTGTGATGGTGAGCTACATCAACCAGCTCCGGGATCAAGGGCGATCACTACAGCAAGCGGTAAAAGAAGGCGCTGATGCCCGGTTGCGGCCAATCCTGATGACGGCGCTCGTCGCAAGCCTTGGATTTGTCCCGATGGCCATTGCCACTTCGGCGGGCGCTGAAGTGCAACGCCCGCTTGCGACCGTCGTAATCGGCGGACTGATTGTATCGACAGTGCTCAAGCTACTCCTCCTGCCGATGCTCTACGGTTGGTTCGAGCGGGATCGAGTTGAATATTGAACATCCTCCTTCGTGGACGAGCGCACGGCCACGCGGAGTCTTTTGTTTGTGCGCACGGTAGAAGAAGTTTTAGGGAGTATTTTTATGCAGGAATCAAGTGCACAAATCGGTGTGAATTCTCCGGAGTTCGGGGACAACTCCGCTCTCTCGAGGCTGGAGTCTGTTTATCGGCGCTACGGCCAGGGAATCTATACGTTTTGCCTGCGCCTTCTCGCCAACGAAAAGGCGGCGGAGTCCGCAACGGTTGACGCGTTCGTGCGGTTCGGTAAGGAGATGACAAGCCAATCCGATAAGTCACGAGATGTCTTGCGTCTCCGCGAGCTCGCGATCAACGCATCTTTGCGGCGGCTCAATGGTCGCCGAACTATATTGCGGTCACTTGCCGAAGGCCTGTGTCTCACACTGGGCCGAATCGGACGGCAGTTAACTGACAAGGAAGTGCACAAATGAAAATCATCACCGCAATGGTCCAGCCCTTCATGTTAAGCAAAGTCACTCACGCGCTGGAAGAGATTGAAGGGTTTCCCGGGATGACTATTACGGACGCACGCGGATTCGGGCGGGAGAAGAGCGCTCACGACAAAGGCGAGCCGCACCGCGTGATCGAAGATTTTGTCGAGTACGTAAAGAAAACCCGCATCGAGATCGTCGCGCATGATGAGATGGTCGCGCAAATTGTTGAGACCATCTCGCGCGCCGCTCATACTGGCAATCGCGGCGACGGTAAGATCTTCGTGTGGCCTGTCGAGCGCGCCGTGCGAATACAGACAGGGGAAACCGATGAGGCAGCCGTCTAGCACGCTGTAGCAATGAAGGAGGGAAATGGCGAACGGACATACCACAAGCCCGGCCGGCCGAAACAAGCGAAAGCTGCTATTCGTTTTCGGATTCACGACCATTTACCTCGTGGCCGAAGTAATCGGCGGACTGATGACGAACAGTCTCGCGCTGCTCGCTGACGCCGGACACATGCTGACCGACGTGGCAGGACTCGGGCTGGCTCTTTTTGCCATCAATTTCGCTGAGCGTTCAGCAACGCCTGAACGAACCTACGGTTACTACCGCGTCGAAATTCTCGCCGCACTCGCCAATGCCGTCGTGCTCATCGGCATCTCGTTTTATGTGCTTTATGAGGCATACAAGAGGTTCCTCAATCCGCCGGAAGTAGAAAGCGGCGTCATGCTGGCCGTAGCCGCAATCGGACTGGCAGTGAACATCGCGGGTATATTGCTCCTCCGGGAATCGTCCTCCCAGAGCCTGAACATGAAAGGTGCGTACTTTGAAGTGCTATCCGACATGCTCACTTCTATTGGCGTGATAGTCGCAAGCGTGGTCATGCTGATCACGGGATGGTACTACGCCGACCCTTTGATATCAGCAGGGATTGGTTTGTTCATTCTGCCTCGAACATGGGCGCTGCTTCGAGAAGCGGTGGGAGTGCTCTTAGAAGGCACACCTTCCGACGTAAATCTGACGGCGGTGCGTGAAGCGATCGGTGATGTCGCAGGGGTAGCGGGTGTTCACGATCTGCATGTGTGGACGCTGACCTCCGGGGTCAATGCCTTGAGCGTGCACGCAGTTTTGTCCAACGGCGCTTTACACGACGACGTGCTCGTAGCGGTCCAGCGGTGTGTCACCACGAACTTCAAAATCTCTCACGCCACGGTGCAAGTTGAAACACAGGGCTGCGCGGAATGGGAGACGCACCTCTAGACAACTCCAGGTTAGAAGTGATGCGAAGTCTGAAATCGCTGCATATGAGATCAAATAACGGCGTGTGCTTCGCCCTTGTTGCCGCCGTATTGTTTGGCGCGAGCACGCCATTTTCGAAGGTTCTGCTGAGAAACGTAGACCCGGTGCTGCTAGCGGGTCTGTTGTACCTTGGCTCGGGTATTGGCCTTGCCGCCTGGCAGTGGATACGCCGCGGCAGTGAGCGCACACAATCGAGAGAGGCGAGTCTACAGATTCTCGATCTTCCCTGGCTTGCCGGTGCGATTCTTTCAGGCGGTATCGTTGGTCCGGTCTTGCTCATGGTAGGACTTAGTGCAACGCCCGCTTCCACCGCGTCACTATTGCTGAATCTCGAAGGTGTGCTCACGGCGACCGTCGCTTGGGTTGTCTTCAAAGAGAACTTCGATCGTCGCATAGCGTTGGGTATGGGCGCGATAACTCTGGGGGGCGTGCTCCTCTCTTGGGGAGGTCGACCTGAATTGCGAGTGCCATTGGGCGCTCTGGCGATCACTGGGGCTTGTCTGGCGTGGGCTATTGACAACAACCTGACGCGGATGATCCTGTCTTACGACTCAGCCGTGCGAGGTAATCGCTTTTCGCTATCAACCTTGAGACGCTCTTTCTATATTCGGAAGGTGAGAGGTGAAAGGATCTTCTGAAATGGCGCGCGAAGTGGCTCTTATTGTAGTAACCTGCTTTTGCCATTACCTGTTTGATGCTCAGTAAACTGGTCGCCAAGAGCTGACGCGCTTTCCCCATTCTGAGTCTTATCAGATATTCGCCGGGCGACATTTCGGTTTGGGTTTTGAAAAGGTGGGAAAGGCGGGACGCCGAAAGATTTGCCACGCTTGCCAGCTCTTTTAGAGGAAGCTTTCGCTCGAGATTGGCATTCATGAAGTCGATCACGACCTCGACTCTTGGATCGGGCGATGGAATTATGTTGTTAATTGGCTCAGGCGCCGCTAGTTCGTAGTCTCGCTCCAGTGGCGGTGGGATTGAGATAGTAGAGCGGTGTTTTCTTCGTGATCTGATCTCCGAAAGTGTTTCTAACCACTCACGATAGTATGGGCCGAACGGAGAGGATACTGCTATTGCCGAGACGTTCTCCGCTTGATGCAAACGGCCCGCTTCGATTAGCTCCACAGCATAGGAATTCAGAAAGTCATAGTAGAGTCTAGGCTCAGCGTGCTTTATTAACGGAGTAAGGGCTTCCATATCCCGCAAAGCTGACTGG